>JAFAAP010000318.1 GCA_023426505.1 Pseudomonadota bacterium | reverse complement strand
CGCAGGGACTGGCTGATCTCGGAGCGCTCCGAGCCGGCCACGTCGGAGAAGCGGGTCGAGGTGAACTGGTCGCCGTCGCGGACCTCGAAGCGGTAGGTGTCGGTGCTCGCGTTGTACTTGAACGAGTAGGCCTTTTCGGACGAGACCATGAAGTCATAGTTGTCGAGCTTGAACGTGTCGTTGTCGTACGTGGTCGGCTGCCACTGCGATGCAGTAAATGTCATGAACGGGCCCCTTTTTCCCTCTGTGCATGAGAGCTCAATGCGAAAGCATGCAAGAACGTCGGTCGACTTGGAAAACCGACATCATATACTTGATAGTATTGTGCGTGGATGATGATGGGCGGGCGTTCTGTTGACGAAGATCAATAGAACGTGAGTGCGAATACAGCTCGAAAAACTCGCTGCGTCTTGTGACAAGAGGACAAAAATTTGCCTTTGCAGGCCATTACTAGCAGGGGTAACGACGGTGTGTCCTAAACTTGGCGCAAAGACAAAGCAAATGCGGCACAGGCTTGGCCATAATGCGAGAACTATACGTAAAACGACGTATGCGCGCCTTTCGGAACTGGGTTTTTGCTTCGCTCGATTGAATCAAATGACGTGAGGCGCACATGGCCTTCAGAGCGCAATCTCGTGCGGCGCAAGAAACGGATCACGGACAGCTGAACGGTTTCAGTCAGAGGCTTGTCCAGCGCCTCGAACGAAGGCAGCCTTGGACCGACAGGCGGGCTCTTCCATACTTCTCATGCGCGACCGGCACACGTCCCAGTCGACAGACACACGCCATGACGCCTGCCGCTGTTCGACGCTATGGTTCGGTTGTTCGATCCACCGCGACGGTGTGCGTAAATCGACCTGTGAGCAGCACATGTCTAGGAGTGCTAACACGGAAATTCGTTCGGTCTTCCACCGAAAAACGCCGAGAAAAATCTTGTGATAAGGCGGGATTCGGCCCCATTCTCCACCGCTACGACGGAGTACCTTCAAGATATCGTGGCCGCATCAGAGTATCGCATAGCCAGCGCAACCTTAAGCATCCACAATGGTTGACCTGATGAGGTCGCTGACATGGAGTCACCATGATGCAGGCTGATGATCTGTTCGCCAGTTTTCGACGTTCGTACGAAGCGTACCGCGAGACAGAAATGTCATTGACCGAGTACCTCGAAGGCTGTCGCGATGATCCGATGATGTACGCCAGTGCGGCGGAGCGGCTGTTGGCCGCCATCGGAGAGCCTGAGATCGTGGATACTGCGAAGGATCCGCGCCTCGGTCGAATTTTCATGAATCGTACGATCCGCGTCTATCCTGCGTTCTCTGAGTTCTACGGGATGGAGGATACGGTCGAGCGGATCGTGAGCTTCCTTCGTCACGCAGCGCAGGGTTTGGAGGAGCGCAAGCAGATCCTCTATCTGCTTGGACCGGTCGGCGGGGGCAAGTCCTCGCTGGCGGAGCGGCTGAAAATCCTGATGGAGACGCATCCGATCTACGTTCTGAAGGCGGGTGACGAACTCAGCCCGGTTTTCGAGAGCCCTCTCGGCCTGTTCGATGCCCAGCAGATGGGTGATCAGCTCGAGGAGCGCTACGGAATTCCGAGGCGGCGGCTCGGCAGTCCGATGAGCCCGTGGTGCGTGAAGCGCCTGGATGAATTTCGCGGTGACCTCTCCCGCTTCCGAGTGGCGAAAATCAATCCTTCACGGCTCCGCCAGATTGCAATCGCCAAGACAGAGCCAGGAGACGAGAACAACCAGGACATCTCCTCCCTCGTCGGCAAGGTGGACATCCGCAAGCTCGAGATGCTGTCGCAGGCCGATCCGGATGCCTACAGCTATTCCGGAGCGCTCAACCGCGCCAATCAGGGCATGCTCGAATTCGTCGAGATGTTCAAGGCGCCCATCAAGATGCTGCACCCTCTCCTGACGGCGACGCAGGAGGGAAACTACGTGGGGACGGAGAACATCGGAGCTCTGCCGTTCTCCGGCATCATCATGGCCCATTCGAACGAAGCGGAGTGGCAGAGCTTCCGCTCCAACAAGAACAACGAAGCCTTCATCGACCGGATCTACGTGATCAAGGTTCCTTACTGCCTGCGGGCGACCGAGGAGCAGAAGATCTACGAGAAGCTCATCCGGACCTCCGAGCTGGCGGAGGCCCCCTGCGCTCCGGCCACCTTGGAAATGCTGGCACGCTTTTCGGTTCTGTCCCGGCTGCGGGCGCACGAGAACTCCAACGTGTTCTCCAAGATGCGCGTTTACGACGGCGAGAGCCTGCGGGAGGTCGACCCGCGTGCCCGAAGCTTGCAGGAGTACAAGGACGCCGCCGGCGTCAACGAGGGCATGGACGGCATCTCGACCCGGTTCGCGTTCAAGGTGCTGGCGGCGACCTTCAACCATGATACCGTCGAGGTTGCGGCCGACCCCGTCCATCTCATGTACGTCCTGGAGCAGTCCCTACGGCGGGAGCAACTGCCCCCGGATACTGAGCGGCGCTACATCGATTTCATTAAGACGGAGCTGGCTCCCCGTTATGCCGACTTCATCGGTCATGAGATCCAGAAGGCCTATCTCGAATCCTACCATGACTACGGTCAGAACCTGTTCGATCGCTACGTGGCCTATGCGGATGCATGGATCGAGGATCAGGACTTCAAGGACCCTGATACCGGGCAGCTCCTGAACCGGGACCTCCTGAACCAGGAACTGACGAAGATCGAGAAGCCGGCCGGCATCGCCAACCCGAAGGACTTCCGCAACGAGGTCGTCAAGTTCGCCTTGAGGTCGCGTGCCGCGAACGGCGGACGCAATCCGTCGTGGATCAGCTACGAGAAGATCCGGGAGGTAATCGAGCGGCGGATGTTCTCGCAGGTTGAGGAGCTTCTCCCCGTCATCAGCTATGGCTCGAAGAAGGATGGCGAGTCGGAGAAGAAGCACCGTGAGTTCGTAGAGCGGATGGTGGCGCGCGGCTACACCGAGCGTCAGGTGCGCCGTCTCGTCGAATGGTATATGAGAGTCAAACAGGCAGGGTGATCCGTGACACTGTCAGAGTTGGCGTTGCAATGAACATTGTCGATCGCCGCCTGAATCCGGGTGGCAAGAGCCTCTCAAATCGCCAACGGTTCCTACGCCGGGCGAAATCACTTGTTCAACGGGCCGTCCGCGAAGGGTCCGGCGAGCGGAAGATCAGCGACATTGACCAGAGCGGCGAAGTCGCCATCCCGGCGGATGGCGTCCGGGAGCCGCGTTTCCACCGCGCCCCACAGGAAGGGGTGCAGGATCACGTTCTTCCCGGCAACAA
Organism: Pseudomonadota bacterium; assembly: GCA_023426505.1. GTDB lineage: Bacteria > Pseudomonadota > Alphaproteobacteria > Rhizobiales > Beijerinckiaceae > Microvirga. The sequence continues at coordinate 25,078 of JAFAAP010000318.1, read as the reverse complement.
GCGCTTCGTGGCGGGCGACACGATCGAGCGTGACCCTGGCGGCTCAGGCGGAGAACGGTCTGCCGGCGACGGAGGCGAGGGCGAGGACGACTTCCGCTTCGTACTGAGCCGCGAGGAGTTTCTCGATCTCTTTCTCGAGGACCTCGAACTGCCGGACCTGTCGAAGCGGCGGCTCGCAACGCTTGAGACAAAGAGCTTCCGGCGCGCCGGATATTCGGCGACCGGCTCGCCGGTGAATCTTGCGGTTCTGCGCACGATGCGCAACGCCATGTCGCGCCGCATCGCCATGCGTCGGCCCAAGAAGCACGAATTGGCGGGCCTGGAGAAGGAAATCGGCGAGCTGGAGCGTCAGGAGGGTTCCGAAGAGCTTCTGTCCGAACGGCGCAAGGAGCTGTCGCTCCTGCAGCAGAGAAGCCGGCGGATCCCTTACGTGGATCCGGTGGACCTGCGCTACCGCCGGCTGGTGCCGGTGTCACGGCCGATCGCGCAGGCGGTCATGTTCTGCCTCATGGACGTATCGGGATCCATGACCGAACACATGAAGGACCTCGCGAAGCGCTTCTACATGCTGCTCTACGTGTTCCTGACCCGCCGGTACGACAACGTGGAGATCGTCTTCATCCGCCATACCCATGAGGCGAAGGAGGTCGACGAGGAAGCCTTCTTCAACAGCGCCGAGACCGGTGGCACCGTCGTCTCGTCGGCCCTGAGGGAGATGCAGCGCATCGCGGCGGAGCGGTATCCCGTGGCGGACTGGAACATCTACGCGGCGCAAGCCTCCGATGGTGACAATTCCCCTGAGGACAACGGCGCCTGCGCGGCTCTGCTGAAGGATGAGATCCTGCCGATCTGCCAGTACTTCGCTTATCTCGAGGTTGGCGCCGAGGAGACGCGGATGCCAGCCGGGTTCATAGGGCGCAGGACAACCCTGTGGCAGACGTACAAGCCCTTTGGCGATGAAGGTGCGATGGCGATGCGCCGGGTCACCGACCGCCGGGAAATCTACCCCGTGTTCCGCGAACTGTTCCAGCGGGGAGGGGTGGATGCAGAGGGAGCGTCCTTATGAGCCGTCAAGGGTCTGAGGGACTGCTTTTCCAGGGCAAAGACTGGGATTTCGGGACGCTGCGGCGGAGCTACGAGGCCATCGAAGCCATTGCGGTCAACGACCTCGGCCTCGATACCTATCCGAACCAGATCGAGGTCATCACGACGGAGCAGATGCTGGACGCCTACGCCTCCACCGGCATGCCGCTCTTCTACAAACACTGGTCGTTCGGCAAGCATTTCGCGTTCCACGAGGCGGTCTATCGGCGCGGCCTGATGGGGCTCGCCTACGAGATCGTCATCAACTCCAGCCCGTGCATCTCCTACATCATGGAAGAGAACACGGCTGCGATGCAGACCCTCGTGATGGCCCACGCCGCGTTCGGCCACAATCACTTCTTCAAGAACAATTATCTGTTCCGGGAATGGACCGACGCCGAAGGCATCCTCGATTACCTGGACTTCGCAAAGGGATATATCGCCCGCTGCGAGGAGCGTTACGGCGAGGCGGCCGTCGAGCGCGTCCTCGATGCCGCCCATGCGTTGATGTCCCACAGCGTGCACCGTTATCCTCGCAAGCGTCGCCCCGACCTGCGTTCCGAGGAGCGTCGGGAGGCGGAGCGTCACCGCCACCGCGAGGAGACCTACAACGATCTCTGGCGGACGGTGCCGACGGGTTCCGCGACGTCCGAAATCAAGATCAGCGAGGAGCGCCGGCGCGCCCTGCTCGAGCTTCCGCAGGAAAACCTGCTCTACTTCCTGGAAAAGTCGGCTCCCCGGCTGCAGCCCTGGCAGCGGGAGATCCTGAGGATCGTGCGCCAAATCGCACAGTACTTCTATCCACAGCGCCAAACCAAGGTGATGAACGAGGGCTGCGCCACCTACTGCCATTATCGGATCATGACCCTTCTGCATGAGCGAGGGCAGATCGACGATGGGGCATTCCTCGAGTTCCTGCAGTCCCATACGAACGTGATCCGCCAGCCGGAATTCGATGATCCGTCCTATGGCGGCATCAATCCCTATGCGCTCGGTTTCGGCATGATGCAGGACATCGAACGGATCTGCACCCGCCCGACCGACGAGGATCGGGAGTGGTTTCCCGATATTGCGGGGAGCGGGGACGCCATGGGGGCCCTGCGGGACATCTGGGCGAACTACCGGGACGAGAGCTTCATCGGGCAGTTCCTCAGTCCTCACCTGATCCGGCAATGGCGCCTCTTCCATCTCGTGGATGATCCCGACTCGCCGGAACTGCGTGTCGAGGCGATCCACGACGAGCGAGGCTATCGCCATGTGCGGCGTGTTCTCGCCCGGCAGTATGACGTCGCCTGGCAGGATCCGGACATCCAGGTCACGGATGTCGATCTGGCCGGTGACCGACGTCTGATCGTCCATCATCATGTGGTGAACGGCGGATTGCTGGCGGAGGGCGACGCGAGGCAGGTTCTCCAGCATCTTGCCGATCTCTGGAGCTATGACGTCGTTCTCAAGGAAGTCGACACCGCCTCCGGAATTCTTCTGAAGGAACACACCGCCCAGGCTCGGCCGGTCTTTTTCTGAGACGCCGGTACGCGCCGGTCTCGCGATTGCTCCGTTGCACCCGACGGAGGGGGCGCTACATTGCCTCTCCATGCCTTTGCCGCTCGTCTCCCACCCCGCCTATCAGGCCACACTCCCCGACGGACATCGGTTTCCGATGCGAAAATATGGCCGCTTGGCGGAGATCCTGGAAGAGGGGGGGCTTGCGGCGGCCGGGTTCGTGAAGCCGGCAGCTGCTCCGGCCGACCTCATCGCTTTGGCCCATGACCGGACATATGTCGATCATGTTCTGGCCTGTACGGTGCCGCGGGACATCGAGCGCCGCATTGGGTTGCCGGTGGATGAGGGCGTGGTCCGCCGCGCCAGGACCTCGGCGGCCGGGACGCTCATGGCTGCCGAGCTTGCCCTCGCGCATGGCCTAGCCGGCAGCACCGCTGGCGGCAGTCACCATGGGCAGCGGGAGACCGGGGCCGGTTTCTGTGTCTTCAACGATGTCGCCGTGGCTGCCAAGGCCCTGAAAAGGGACGGACGGATCCAGCGCGCGCTCGTGGTGGACCTCGATGTGCATCAGGGCGACGGCACGGCGGACTGCCTGCGCGACGACCCCGACCTTTTCACCTTCTCGATCCATGCCGAGAAAAACTACCCTGTCCGCAAGATCCCGAGCGATCTCGATATCGGCTTGGCCGACGGGATGGGGGACGATGAATACGTGGACGTCCTGCGAGCCCATCTCCCGCGCCTGCTCGACGCGCTCGCTCCCGATCTGGTCTTCCTGAATGCGGGCGTCGACCCGCACCGGGACGATAAGCTTGGGAGGCTTTCATTGTCGGATGCGGGATTACGGCGGAGGGACGAACTGGTGGTCGAGGAGGCGCGAAGCCGTGATATTCCGCTCGTCGCCGTCATCGGTGGCGGCTATTCCACAGATATCGATGCGCTGGCGCGGCGGCATGCCATCGTATTCGAAGTCATGACGGCGTGGAACGAGGCCCATTCCTGAATGTCGTCGGTCACGGCTCCGCTCGCTGGTTTCCCCTAGCCTCACCCGCCCGTCAGTCGAATGAGAACACGCGAGGACGAACCTCCTATGTCGGTCAAGGACGCCAAGGTTTCGGAGCAGAAGAACTCCCCCCTGTCCCCGTTTCGACACCGCATTTTCCTCGCCGTCTGGGTTGCCAGTCTCGCGTCCAATTTCGGAGGGCTCATCCAATCCGTCGGCGCGGCCTGGCTCATGACCTCGATTGGTGCCTCGGCCGACTATGTGGCCCTGGTGCAGGCCTCGACGACGCTGCCGATCATGCTGTTCTCCCTGGCCGCCGGAGCGATCGCGGACAACTTCGACCGACGCAAGCTGATGCTGGCGGCGCAGCTTTTCCTGCTCGTCGTGTCGGTCGCGCTGACGGCATGCACCTATTTCGGCCTCGTGACGCCCTGGCTCCTTCTCACCTTCACCTTCCTGGTGGGCTGCGGTACGGCCTTCAACGGCCCGGCTTGGCAGTCTCTGGTGGGGGAGATGGTGCCGCGATCGGAACTGCCGGCCGCCATCGCGCTCAACAGCATGGGTTTCAACATTGCCCGAAGCGTCGGGCCGGCAATCGGCGGCATGATTGTCGCGACGATCGGAGCCTTTGCGGCCTTCGCCACGAACGCGTTCAGCTACCTTGGCCTCATATTCGTTCTGGCACGATGGAGGCCTGTGACGCCGCCTCGGGTGCTTCCGCCGGAGACCCTGGGAGCTGCCATGGCGGCGGGCCTTCGCTATGTCGCGATGTCTCCCAAGATCGGCGTCGTTCTGCTGCGCGGCGCAATCTTCGGTCTCGCGGCGATCGCCATTCAGGCCCTCATGCCTCTCGTCGCCCGGGATCTGATCAGCGGCGGACCGTTCACCTACGGACTTCTGCTCGGGTCTTTCGGGTTGGGAGCGGTCGGAGGTGCCTTCCTCAGCACACGCCTGAGGCAGGCGCTATCCCTCGAGGCCCTTGTTCGCGTTTCGTTCGTCAGCTTTGCCGTCTGCGCGGCCATCGTGGGAATGAGCACGACTTCGCTTGTTACCATTCCGGCGATGGCCATCGGCGGTGCAAGCTGGGTGCTGGCGTTGTCGAGCTTCAACGCGACCGTCCAGCTTTCCTCGCCCCGCTGGGTCGTCGGTCGTGCACTCGCCCTCTATCAGATGGCGACCTTCGGCGGGATGGCGTTCGGCAGTTGGGTCTGGGGCGCTTCAGCGGAGCGGTTCGGGACGGACGACGCTCTCCTGATCTCCGCCGTCGTGCTGGTCGCTGGCGCGGCGCTCGGGCTACGTTTTCCACTGCCTGAGCTGAAGACCGTGAACTTGGATCCCCTCAACCGCTGGAAGGAACCCAGCGTCGCCGTCGATATCCGGCCCCACAGCGGTCCTGTCGTGATCACGATCGAGTATGTGATCCAGGAGGAGGACCTGGTCGAGTTCCTCTCGATCATGGCCGAGCGGAAGCGAATCCGGCGGCGCGACGGCGCCCGTCACTGGACGCTCCTGCGCGACCTTGAGAACGTCAACATCTGGGTCGAGCGCTATCACACCCCGACATGGCTCGAATACATCCGTCACAATCAGCGGATCACCCATGCCGATGCCGTCGTCGGCGAGAGGCTTCGGGCGCTCCACCAAGGCCCTGAATTGCCCAAAGTGCGCCGGATGCTCGAGCGCCCGACGGGGTGGATCGCAACGCACCATATTCCGCCGGCCCGCGAGATGGCCGACCCGCTCACGGATCCGATCCGCTCATCCTGAGCCGCAAAGGCGCCGTCGTCAGTTCCGCACGGATCCTTCCGAAGAGGCAAGGACGTAGCCGGGCCGTGCGGCCTGAAAGCCGGACCGGAGACAGAGGAGGGTGATTGCCACGACCAGAACAGTCGGCCACTCCGGGCCATGGTGGACATCTCGGAGGAGCCCGACCGCGAAAGGACAGAGGCTCGCACCGAGGTAACCGATGCTCTGCGACATACCCGAAAGCATCGCGGCGGCTTCCGGGGAGGGGGAGCGCAGCGAAATGAACAGCAGCGCAAGGCCGAAGAGGCCGCCCTGCCCGAGGCCGAGGAGAAGGGCCCATACATGGCCGGACGCCATCGGGGCATAGAGGAGCCCGAGGAAGCCGGCCCCGGTGCTCGCAAGCACCAGCACGATCAGGAGCTTCGGCGACAGCCGCTTGGCCGCAAGGGTCGGGACCAGGAGCGCCGTGACCGTTTGGGCCATGATCGAGGTCGAGGTCATCATTCCTGCGTGGACGTTGTCGAGCCCGCGGTCACGCAGCAGGGTCGGCAGCCAGCCGAGGACGACGAAGGCTAGGCCTGCCTGTAGGCCCATGAAGGCCGTGACGGACCAGGCGACCCGGTCGCCCATCAGGGCCGCGAAGCGGGTAGGCTTGGCGGACCGGATGCTCGGGACACTGGTCCGCGCCAGGATGCCCCACAGGAGCGCGGCGATGACGGCCGGAACGCTCCACGCAGCAAGAGCTGCAGTCCAGGAGCCGCTCGCACGCTCCAGCATCGGGGTCAGACCGGCCGCGCTCGCGCCGCCGACGCTGAGAACCATGGTGTAGAGCCCCGTCATCAGACCGAGTCGGTTCGGGAAATCCCTGCGGATGACGACGGGCAGGAGCACGCCCGCCATGCCGATCGCCGCGCCGGCCGCCAGGGTGCTGGCCGCCATTGCGCCAGGGTGAGGCAGCGCACGCAACCCGAGGCTAGTGGCCAGGAGCAGGAAGAGAAGGCAGATCGCCCTTTCCAACCCCAATCGCGAGGCGATCACTGGGGCAAATGGCCCGGTCAACCCAAAGCAGAGCACCGGCGCGGTGGTCAGGGCTCCCGTCCAGAAGCTGTTGAGCGCGAGCGCCTGCTGGACCTCCGTAAGAAGCGTTGCCAGCCCCGTGAGCGCCGGCCGAAGATTGAACGCAGCCACAACAAGGCAAAGGGAAACGAAGCTTCCGACGCGCATGGTCCGCGATGGAGGCGGTCTTGGGCTCGGCTTTCTGTTTTCGTACGAGCTCACGGGACGCAGGACCCTTTCGTTGCAGCCGCTCGCGCAGCCGCTTCTGTCCGCGGCTCAGGCGCGGGTGATGTTCATTTCCAAGGGTGTATGGATCATCCGGCCTGCCGAACCGAATGATCCAGGTCGGGTTTAGTGTTCGATCTGGTCGGTCGCCCGAACGTGGTTCCAGAACATCCTCGGCATCTCCAGCATGGAACGGAAGCCGGTCCGATCGAGCATGGCGTCGGTTTCACGTTGTGCCTCGTCGAGGATCTCGTCCTCGTCCACGAACATCGCCTTCCGGTCCCGGAGCGCGATGCGCCCGTCGACGATCACCGTGTCGACGTCGTTGCCGTTCGCGAAATAGATCAGGCGGAAGACCGGCATGTTGAGCGGGTAGAGGTGCGGGCGCCGCAGGTCGAGGAGAACCACGTCCGCCTTCTTTCCGACTTCGAGCGAACCGATCTCCTTCTCCATGCCGAGCGCCTTCGCGCCATCGATGGTGCACATCTCCAGCACCCGCCCGGGCGGAAGCCAGGTCGGATCCTTGAAGTAGGTGCGGTGGTAATGCATGCATTGCTGCATGTGGCGGAACATGTCGCCCGACCGGTCCGGCGCCGTCGCATCGGAGCCGAGGCAGACATTGGCGCCGGCCTCCAGCAGTTCCGGAACGGGACAGCGGCCGAGGATGGACGCGATCGCGCTCGGGTTGTGCGCAATGCTCGTGCCGGTATCCGCCACGATCCGGATCTCGTCCTGCGTGAGGTCGGTGGAATGCGACAGGAGGGCATTAGGCCCGAGGATCCCGAGCTCCTTCGCATAGGCCACGCTGCCTTTCGTGTGTCCGTCCTGCGTGAACACGAGGCCAGCCTCTCGGGCGAGGTCCGCCGTCGTCCTGGCCTGCCGGCGAGCTTCCGCCAGATTGGCCTCCCCGAGCTGCTCCCGGTGCTCCTCTCGAAGGGTGGGCGTGATGAGAGCGATGTTGAGACGTCCACCATGGCTGCCATGCCATGTCTTGATCAATGTCTGACAGGTCTCGAACTGCTCCTCGAAGGTGACTGGGCGCTCCACGGCCTTCCCGTCGACGAAGCGCGCATAGGTCCGAGGATGCGGCGGACGGGTTGGGCCGACGGCCACGACTGAGCGCGTTCCGACCTCTCGCACGCCCTCGCAATGGGCATCGCCATAGACCGGCTCGTCCGTGCGCAGGATCGTGTCGCCGCCGCCAAGGAGCGACACGCCGGTGGTCACGCCGAAGCGAAGCCGCTCCAGAGCGGCAAGGCGGGCCTCGGCGCGCCAGAACTCGGGCGTCGAGGCCACCGTATAGGCCTTCTCGCACGCTTCGTACCATTGTTGGCTGTCGCCGCCGCCCATGGTCTTGATCAATCCATGCCCCGCATGGGCATGTCCGTCGATCAGCCCGGGCATGACGATCTTGTTCTTCGCGTCGATGACCACCGGCGCCTGATGAACTGCAGTGATCTCGCTGGTCGGACCCACCGCCACGATCCTGTCCTTCTCGATCGCGACCGCACCGTCCTCAATCACGCGGCGCTGCGGATCCATCGTGACGACGATGCCGTGGGTGATGATGATATCGGCCATTCAAAAAACTCCGGTCGGTCAGGCGGCTTGGGGTTCGCCGCGGATGCGGTCGAGGGTCGGGACGAGGGACAGAAGTTCCCGCGTGTAAGGGTGCTGAGGGGCGGTGAAGAGGGTTTCGGACGGAGCCTCCTCCACGAGCTTGCCCTGTCTCATCACGGCGACGCGGTCGCACATCTGGCGCACCACCGCGAGGTCGTGGCTGATGAGCAGAAGCGTCAGGCCGGTCGCGTCCCGCAGATCCTTGAGCAGGTTGAGGATCTGGGCCTGCACCGACACGTCCAGGGACGAGGTCGGCTCGTCGCAGACGATGAGCCTGGGCCTCGCGCCTAACGCGCGGGCGATGGACAGCCGCTGGCGCTGGCCGCCCGAAAAGGCATGAGGAAACCGTTCCGCCGCCTCGGCTTCCATCCCTACGGCCTCGATCAGCCGCGCGACGTCTTCCTCCGCTTGCGCCTTGGAGGAGGCGAGGCGATAGAACAGGATGGGCTCTGCCAGGATCGATCCGATCCGCATGCGGCTGTTGAGCGACGAATAGGGGTCCTGGAAGATCATCTGGATCGCTTGGCGCAGCGGTCCCACGCGACGGATGGCGCCTTCGCCGGCGACGGTCTGGCCGCGATAGGTCACCCGTCCGGCGGTCGGGCTGAGGAGACCCGAGACGACATTCGCAATGGTGGTCTTGCCGCAGCCCGACTCGCCGACGAGGCCGAACACTTCGCCGCTGTTCACGGAGAAGCTCACGCCGTCCACGGCGCGGAAGGTGTGCCCCTTCGAGCCGGGCAGCCAGCCGCTCGTGATGTACTCTACACACAGGTTTTCGACCGAAAGGATCGGCGCGCCGTCGACGGACTCACCAGTCCGCGCGGCGCTCGAGCGCAGCATCGCACGGGCTTCTGCCGCACGTCCCTTGCCTTCGTCGCCGAGTACCGGAAAGCGGTCGAGCTTGGCGTCGATCCGCGGGACGGCTCCGATGAGGGCCTTCGCATAGGGCGCGCGCGGGCGACGCAGGACCTCGACCGTCGGCCCCGATTCAACCACCTTGCCGCGGTGCATGATCGTCACCCGATCGGCGATCTGCGCCACGACGCCCATGTTGTGGGTGACGAGGAGGATGCCGATGCCGCGCTCGTCGGCTAGGTCGCGCAGGAGCTTCAGGATCTGAGCCTGGACCGACACGTCGAGGGCGGTCGTCGGTTCGTCCGCGACAACGAGCTTCGGGTCGCACGAGAGGGCGGCCGCAATGACGACGCGCTGGCGCTGACCGCCGGAGAGCTGGTGCGGATAGGCTTTGAGGCGACGCTGCGGCTCGGGGATCCCGACCGCTTCCAGGAGCTGAAGGGCGCGTGCGCGGGCTGCCGCCCGGTCGAGCTTGAGATGGGCCCGCATGGTCTCGGTGAGCTGGCTTTCCACCGTGAAGAGCGGGTTGAGGCTCGTCATCGGATCCTGGAACACCGCGCCGACGTCGCGCCCGAGCACGACGCCTTCCGCAGAGCCTTTGGCCGGGTCGAAGGGCTTGCCGCCGATGTGGATCGTGCCGGCGGCGATCCGGCCCGGCTTCTCCAGCAGGCCCATCACCGCGTTGCCGATGGTGGTCTTGCCGGCGCCGGACTCACCCACGAGGGCGTGGATTTCTCCGGGCTGGATCACCAGAGATGCATTCTCGACGGCGGTGAACACCGAACCGTTCGCGAGTGGATACTCGACTCTCAGGCCGTCGATGGCGAGGACAGGCGGTTGAGGAACGCTCATCGTTTCACCCGCAGTTTGGGATTGAACCGGTCGCGGAGCCAGTCGCCCACGATGTTGACCGCCAGTACCAGGATCACGAGCAACAGGGCCGGGAAGAGAGCGATCCACCAGATGCCCGAGAAGACGAACTCGTTGCCGATGCGGATCAGCGTTCCGAGGGATGGATAGGTCGGCGGCATGCCGACGCCCAGGAACGACAGGGTCGCCTCGGTCAGCACCGCGGCTGCCAGGTTGATGGTGGAGATCACGAGAACCGGGCTCATCACGTTCGGCAGGATGTGCCGCAGCATGATGCGCCGGGACGGCAGTCCGATCACCTTGCCGGCGCGCACGTAGTCCTTGGCCGTTTCCACCATGGTGGCGGCACGCACGGTCCGTGCATATTGCACCCATTCATGGATCGCGATGGCGCAGATCAGGATCACCGGCGCCCACTCGGCCGTCGCCGCTCCCGGGAAGATTGCGCGGGCGACGCCGCTGACCAGCAGCGCGAGCAGGATCGTCGGGAAGCTCAGGATCACGTCGGCCACGCGCATGATCACAGCATCGACCTTGCCGCCATAATATCCGGCGAGCAGGCCGAGAACGACGCCGAGCGTCGCCGCCATCAGGACGGCGCCGCCGCCGATCGCGATGGAGACGCGGGCTCCGTAAAGCATGGCCGAGAGGAGGTCGCGTCCCTGGTTGTCGGTGCCCAGGAGAAACCGTGCATCGCCATCGGCCGTGAAGGCCGGTGGCAGTTCTGCATTCATGAGCTCGAAGGATGCGAGGTTCGTGGGGTCGTAGGGCGCGATCCACGAGGCAAGCAGGGCGCATGCAACGATGGCGAGCGCCAGCAACGCCGCGACCATCACGGAGATCGGTGCGCCGATGCGGGTGATGAGTCCTGGGGAGGAAGCGAGCGTTTTCATGCGGACCTCGCGCGCAGGCGGGGATCGACGACCGCATAGAGGATGTCGACCACCGTGTTGATGAGGACGAAGAGGAGACCCACGAAGAGCAGATAGGCAGCCATCACGGGAATGTCGGCGAAGCTCACGGCCTGGATGAAGAGCAGTCCCATGCCCGGCCATTGGAACACCGTCTCGGTGACGATCGCGAAGGCGATGAGGGAGCCGATCTGAAGCCCCGTGACGGTAATGACCGGCATCAGGGCATTGCGCAGGGCGAGCCGGAAGTGGATGTAGCGCGGCGGCAGGCCCCGCGCCTTCGCGAAGCGGATGTAGTCGCTCGACAGCACGTCGATCATCTCGGCGCGGACCAGCCGCATGATGAGCGTCAGCTGATAGAGGGCGAGCGTGATCCCGGGCAGGAGCAGGGATTTGAGGCCGCTCGCCGTGAGGAAGCCGGTGGACCACCAGCCCAGATCGACGACCTGCCCGCGCCCGAAGGACGGAAGCCAGCCGAGCGAGACCGCGAAGACGAGGATCAGAACGATTCCGGTGACGAAGGTCGGCGTCGAGATGCCGACGAGGGAGAGCGCCTGCACGAGGCGCGCCGCGATGCCGTGCGGCTTCAAGGCGCACAGCACGCCGAGCGGAATGCCCAAGGCAAGCGACAGGACGGTCGCCACGATCACGAGTTCCAGCGTCGCCGGCAGCCGCTCCGCGATGAGCTGCGTGACAGGCCGCTGGTTGCGATAGCTGATGCCGAGGTCGCCGCTGAGCGTCCGCGCTAGAAATCGGCCGTACTGCACGACGACGGGCTGGTCGAGGCCGAGGGAGCGCCGGAGTTCCGCCTTCTCCTCGACGGTTGCGTTTTCGCGCGACATGGTCGCCACAGGATCGCCGACGAAGCGGAACATCACGAAGGACACCGCCGAGACGACGAGCATCACGAGTGCCGCTTGCCCGAGCCGGGACAGAAGGACCTTCAGCATGAGCATTTCTGGCGGCCCGCTCCCGAGGGAGGATCGGGCCGCGCGTCCTTTGTGAGAGGGCTACTTCACGTTGGCGAACCAGAGACGGACGTACTCGTCCGGGAACTGGGGCACGTCGACACCGTCACGGACCGCCCAGGCGACCGGCTGCTGGTGGATAGGGATGAAGGCGACCGTGTCCCGGGCCACCTTCAAGGCTTCGACCAGCATCGAACGGCGCTTCTCCTCATCGAGTTCGACCGCAGCCTTGCGGGTCAGCTCCTCGATCTGCGGATTGGTGTAGCCGCTGGAGTTCGAGCCGCCGTATCCGTCCTTCTGGGCGGTGAGCAGCGATGACAGCACGCTGAACCCGTCCATCGGCGGCAGGGTAGCCCAGCCGACCATCGAGACATCGAATTCGCCGCGATCCTGGCGGGGGAAGTAAGTCGCGCGGGATTCCGTCTGCAACTCGGTCTGGATGCCGACCTTGGTCCACATCGACGCAATTGCGACGCAGGTCTGCTCGTCGTTGATGTAGCGGTCGTTCGGGCAGTTGAGCTTGGTCTTGAAGCCGTTGGGGTAGCCCGCCTCGGCGAGGAGCTTCTTCGCCTTGTCCTGGTCGTAGCCGATCGGCTGGTCGTTGTCTTTGGAGTAACCGGGCACCGGAGGCGCCACGAGGGTGCCGGTGTTGCGCGACTTGTCGCGCATGACGCGCTTCTTGATCGTCTCGAAATCGATGGCATGCCACATGGCCTGACGCACCTTGACGTCGAGCATCGGATTTTTCTGTCCGGGCATCGCCTTGAGCTCCGGCTTGGCGCTGAGCGTCAGCATGATCAGGCGAAGCGAGGGTTCTTCGATGACCTTGAAGCCGGAGGAGGAGCCGATCCGCTGGAGATCCTGCAGGGGCGCCGGGGCGATCAAATCGAGTTCGCCGGAGAGGAGCGCGGCCACGCGGGTCGCGTCGGACTTCACGGGCTTGAACTCGATGCGGGTGAGGTTGTGCTGCGGCTTGTCCCACCAATCGGGATTGACCACGAAGGTGGTGCCGGCATCCGGCTTATAGGATTCGACCTTGAACGGGCCCGTGCCGACCGCATTAGTCGAGGCCGCCGTCGTCACGCCGGTGGCGATGTTGCCCGGCTTCAGGGCGCCGTTCGCCTCCATCCACTCCTTGTCCATGATATAGACGCCGGCAAGGTCGTTCAGGAGGAGCGGGTAGGGGCCGTTCGTGACGATGTCGACCGTGAAGTCGTCCACCTTCTCGGCCTTGAGAACGGTCGCGATGTTGCCGCGAGCGCGGGCGCCCGGGTCGAGCAGACGGGTGATCGACGCCACCACGTCGTCGGCGGTGAACGGATTGCCGTTATGGAACTTCACGTTCTTGCGAAGCTCGAACCGCCAAGTGTCCGGCTTCACCGTCTTCCAGCTGACCGCCAGCGCGGGCTCGAGCTCGAGGTTTCGACCGCGACGCACCAGTGGGTCGAACACGTGGTGCAGCATGCTGGTGGTGAAGCTCTCCGTGTGGGCATACGGATCGAGCGTGGTGAGGTCGGTCGGAGACGACCAACGCAGCGTCTTTGCTTCCGCGGCGAAGCCCATCAGGGCTCCGAGTGCGACCGACAGGGTGGCGACGTGCCGAGCTTTCATCATGGCCTCCAAGTTCCCTCTGGATGGGATTATATTGGATACAATCGTGCGTAGGTTTGCATACAGTTAATGGCACGTCAATCGACTATTGCCGTACGGGAATGAGCAAGTTTTGTGCACGATCTGCCTGTTCAGCGGCCATGGGTGATCGGCCGCTGGCTGCAGCGGAAGCCTACTCGAAGCTGAACCGACGAGGGCCGGGTGGGAGCGATCAGCTCGCGTAGCGATCCAAAATAGACCGGATGTCGCGCTGTTTATCGGAGTTGGAGGAGAGCAGGGCGCGGTCGGTGACGGCCTGGAGATGGTGGTCCATGGCCTTGATGGCGCGGGCGGCGTCTCGGGTGCGCAGGGCGTCGATGATCTGGTGATGCTCGCTGATCGAGCAGTCGGCGGAGTGCGGGCGGCTGTACATGGCCAGGATCAGGGAGCAGCGGGACACCACTTCGTCCACATACCGGGCGAGGACCTTGTTGCCGGACAGTTCGGCAAGGAGGATGTGAAACTCGCCTGCGAGGCGGATCGAAGCAGCGCTGTCCTGATGGCCCACCTTGGCTTCGAGCCCTACGTGCTGCTCGAGCAATTGCAGATCCTGATCCGTGATCTTCTCGGCCAACCGCGCGAGGACCTGGCGCTCCAGGCACATCCGGGCCTCGAAGATGTCCTGCGCTTCCGAGAGGCTCGGCTGGGCGATTGCCGCGCCCTTGTTCGGCTGAAGATCCACCAAACCTTCGGCATTCAGGCGCGCCAGCACGGATCGCACGATGGTTCGGCTGACTCCGAAGCGCTCCCCGATCACATCCTCGGTCAGCTTGTCCCCCGGGAGCAGAGCCTGCTCGATGATGGCGCGGCGGAGACCGAAATAGACGGCATCGCTGCGGGTCGGGGCAGCGGTTCTCGAGGAGCGATGTGACATGGACGCGGGGGATGAACCGTGAAGGTGGGATCGCCACCATTTTGTATCCATTTTTCTCTCGCAGGGAAGCCCTCGGTTGGAAAAGCATTGTATCCAAGAATGTATACTTCTATGGTCGTTCTGCAACTGTCTTTGTGTACGAGCTGATCGGGCCGGCTGCCCGGAACAGAGTGAGGCGAGAGCAATGAACGGCGACCTATACATCACAAACGTTCGGCCGATGGGCGGCGAGGCGACAAGCGTAACAGCCAGGGACGGGCGCATCATGTCCTATGGCGGGGATGTGCCTCCTGGCATCGAGACGGTCGACGGTGGCGATGCCATCCTGGTTCCGGGGCTCGTCGAGGCGCATACCCATCTCGACAAGACGCTCCTCGGCATGCGCTGGTACCACAACGATGTCGGGCCGCGTTTGATCGACAAGATCGACAACGAGAGGCAACAGAAGCGCCTTCTTGGCATCGATCCCGCCCGCCAGTCGGCCCGCCAGGTCGTCCTGTCGGTGGCCCAGGGGTCGACCCATATCCGCTCCCACGTCGATGTGGACACCGACATGGGCCTCAGCGGAATCGAGGGCGTCCTGAAGACGCGGGAGCAGTACCGCGGCATCGTGGATATCGACATCGTCGCCTTTCCCCAGAGCGGCATGCTCATCCGCCCCGGGACGGTCGAGCTGATGGAGGAGGCCCTCAAGCTCGGGGCCGATGTGATCGGCGGCCTCGACCCGTCGGCCATCGACCGTGACCCGAAGGGACATCTCGACGTGGTCTTCGGACTGGCGGACCGCTACGGCTGCCCGGTCGACATCCATCTGCACGAGCCGGCGGAGCTCGGGGCCTTCTCGATGGAGCTCATCATCGAGCGCACGAAGGCGCTGGGGCTGCAGGGCAGGGTGACGGTCAGCCACGCCTTCTGCCTGGGCATGGCGGACCAGGACTACGTCGCGAGCCTGATCGACGCCCTGGCGGAGGCGCGAGTGCACATCCTGACGACGGCGCCCGCCTCTCGGCCGGTGCCGCCGGTCAAGCGCCTCGTCGAGGCCGGCGTGGTCGTCGCGGCGGGTTCGGACGGAATCCGCGACACGTGGGGGCCTTACGGCAATGCCGACATGCTGGAGCGCGCCGTCCTGGTCGGCCTGCGCAACAACTTCCGCCGCGACGACGAGGTGGCGCTGGCCCTCGACGTCTGCACCCATGGCGGCGCCCGCTTGATGGAGCTCGACGGCTACGGCCTCGACGCCGGATGCCGCGCCGATTTCGTTCTTCTCGACGGTGAGACCCTCGCGGAGGCGGTGGTGAGCCGGCGTCCGCGCCGGCTCGTCGTGAAGAACGGGCAGGTCGTCGCCCGTGACGGCCGGGCCCTGGTCGAGGCTCCTTGAGAGCAGCCGCCTAGCCCAGGATGTCCCGCAGCGCCCGCATGAAGACGCGGGCGCCGATGCCGATCAGATCGTCCGGGAAGTCGTAGTCCGGGTTGTGGAGGCTCGGATAGGTCTCGCCCGCACCCAGGAAGAACATGGCGGCGGGCGCCTTCTGGCCGAAGCGGCCGAAATCCTCCGAGGCCCGGATGGGACCCGCGCCCTCGTCGTGCGGCACGCCTTCCACCTCGAGCGCGCGGCGCAGGTGCGCGACCGCCTCGGGGGCGTTCTCGCAATGGTGGAAGACGTCGTCGTAGGCGATGTCGACCTTCAGGCCCTGGCTTCGTGCCGCTTCGGCGGCCAGCGCCTCGGCCCTGGCGCAGAGATCCTGCATTCGGGAATCGGTCAGCGTGCGCAGGGTAGCCCAGATCTCGGCATGCGCCGGCGCGATGCCGAAGGCCGGCTCGCCCATTTCCGCATGGGTGATCGTCACCAGGGAAAAGGTCTCGTCCAGCGTGCCGCCGTGGCTCAGCGCCGTGAGGGCCGGCATCAGGTGCGCCACCGCGTTCATGGGGGAAATGCCCGTCTCCGGCATCGAGGCATGGGCGGTCTTGCCGGTCAGGGTGATGCGCATGCCGCGCGATGCGCAGTTGACCACGCCCTCCGCCAGAGCGGCCTTGCCGAACGGGATGCCGGGCATGTTGTGCAGGGAGAGCGCGATGTCGGGCGCGATCTCGCGGAACTTGGGGTCAGCCACGACGGCGGCGGCGCCGGACCCATCCTCCTCGGCGGGCTGGAAGAGCAGCACGGCGCGGCCGCGCCGGGGGCGCTGGCGTCCGAGGCCGCGGGCGAGGGCGGCCAGGATCGCCATGTGGCCGTCATGGCCGCACAGATGCCCCTTGCCCGGAATGGCGGAGCGATGCGGCGCATCGCTGATCTCCTCGATCGGCAGGGCGTCGAGCTCGGCCCTGACCATCACGGTCGGACCCGGCTCGCGGCCCTCGAAGACCGCCGCGACCCCATGCCCGCCGAGGCCGGCGATGATCCGGTCGGGATTGTTCTCCTTCAGGAACGCCTGGACCTCCTCGGCGGTCCTCGCCTCCTCCCTCGACACCTCCGGCATCCGGTGGAGCCGTCGCCGCCATTCGGTCAGTTCGATCACGTCTTGGTTGGTCAGGAACATGAGGATCTCGGTGATTCAGGGTGGGCCGTACTCATCACTTGTTGTTAGCGCGGATGCGCCGGAAGGTCACTGGTGCGCTCCCATGCGGCTTCGCTATTCATGGCATGCGGAAACCTTAAATCCGGCCGGACCTTGATGTCCGAACGGCCAACGAGGAGGCGGCGATGGAGGTCATACTGCGGATGCAATGCGACGATGTTCTCGGCGGCAGGATCGAGCGGGAGACGCCGATCGGCCTGGTGACGGTCGCCACCGTCGCCCGCGACGGAGACGGTCTCGTGGTCCGCCTCACGGACGATCATGCGCGGACCGAGCTCAGCTACCTCGACGGGCTCCAGGCGCGCGACTGCAACGACCTTCAGCACCGGCTCTCCCGCCGGGACGTGACCGTCACCATGCCGGACGTGTGAGCAGGAGCGCCGCGTCGGATCCATTCACATCGTTCCGTGCCGCAGGTAGCGCGCGTGCCAGCTCAGCGCCTCGTCGAGGAGGTGAGGGGTGTGCCGGCCGGGCGCCCCGCGGACGGCGCGCTCGAAATAGTCCTGGAGCGCAGGCCGGAAATGCGGGTGCGCGCAGTTCTCGATGACGACCCTGGCGCGCTGGCGCGGTGCGAGGCCGCGCAGATCCGCAAGCCCCTGCTCGGTCACGACCACCTGAACGTCGTGCTCCGTATGGTCGACATGGGACACCATGGGGACGATGCACGAGATGGTGCCGCCCTTCGCGACCGACGGGGTCATGAAGAAGGACAGGAACGCGTTGCGGGCGAAATCGCCCGAGCCCCCGATCCCGTTCATGATGCTCGATCCCATCACGTGGGTGGAGTTGACGTTGCCGTAGATGTCGGCCTCGATCATCCCGTTCATGGCGATGATCCCGAGCCGGCGGATGATCTCCGGGTGGTTGCTGATCTCCTGCGGCCGCAGGACGATCTTCTGGCGGAATTCCTCGATGTTCTTTTCGAAGCGGGCGGCGGCCTCGTGGCTCAAGGACAGGGCGGTGGCGGACGCGAAGGTCAGCTTGCCGGTGTCGACGAGGTCGAGCATTCCGTCCTGCAGCACCTCCGTATAGGCGGTGAGGTTCTCGAACGGGCTGTCCGCGAGGCCCGCGAACACCGCGTTCGCCACGTTGCCGACCCCGGATTGCAGCGGCAGGAGCGTGTTCGGCAGGCGGCCCTTCTTCACCTCGTGTCCGAGGAACTCGATCACGTGCCCGGCGATCATGCGCGACGTCTCGTCGGGCGCGGTGAAGCGGGTGTTGCGGTCCGGCTGGTCCGTCTCGACGATGGCGACGATCTTGGCCGGATCGCACATGAGATAGGGCGTGCCGATCCGGTCGCTCGGGTGGACGAGCGGGATCGGCTGGCGATGCGGCGGCAGGCGGGTGCCGTAATAGATGTCGTGCATCCCCTCCAGCGCCAGGCTCTGGCGCCGGTTCACCTCGAGGATGACCTTGTCGGCCTGGTCGAGCCAGGTCTTGTTGTTGCCGACCGACGAGGACGGGACCAGGCGCCCGTCGTCCAGCACAGCCGCCACCTCGACGATGGCCACGTCGAGATGGCCGAGGAAGCCGAACCAGACGAACTGCGCCACGTGCGACAGGTGGATGTCGATGTAGTCCATCTGCCCGGCATTGATCCGTTCGCGGCAGGTCGGGTCTGACTGGTAAGGCAGGCGCATCTCGATGCCGTCCACCTTCGCCAAGGCGCCGTCGAGCTCGGGCGCGGTCGAGGCGCCGGTCCACACGCCAATCCGGAACGGATCACCGCGCTCGTGCGCCGCCATGATGCGGCGGGCGAGGGCGACGGGAACCTCCTTCGGATAGCCGGCGCCGGTGAAGCCGCTCATTCCGACGTTGGCGCCCGTGGGGATGAGGCCGGCCGCCTCCTCCGCCGACATGATCCTGCCGCGCAGGGCAGGATCCTGGACCCGGGTTGCGTCAGCCATGGACAAGGCTCCCTTCATTGCTCCGCCTGTGCTCATACGACCCGGAGCGTAGCCGTAGGAATCAGGCGGCATGAACACCAGACCTGCCCTGAATGCATGGCGCTCGCACGCTCAGGGCGCCTCCCCGCCGCGCCATGCCCGCTTCGAGGGCCCCGTCGCACCGGTCGGGCAGGAGATGCCGTGGGAACGGCCGCGCGAAGCATACGTTTCATGACATATCACCTTAGGAGGTATCGATGCGTCTGCGTCATCTGCTGGCTGCTTTGGCCGTGAGCGTCGCCTGGGGCGGCGTGGCCGAAGCGTCGCCCAAACCCGCGATCCCCAACCTCGACAAGGTCGAGGTCGCCTATGCCAAGCACCGCTCCGGCCATGTCCACCGCAAGGTCGTGTACCGCAATTGGGGGCCGCGGCGCTCCGTCCGCGTCGTCCGCTACGCGCGGCCTTACCGCTATGGCTATTACCGTCCCTACAGGCCCGTCCGCGTCGTGCGGTATGCCCCGCCCTACCGGTATGGCTATTATCGTCCCGCACGGGTCGTGCGTTACGGCTATCCCTACGGCTACTATCGCCCGGCCCCGTATTATGCGCCGACGCGCTACTACGCAGGCTACGGCGCGCCCTATTACCGGCCGTACTACGGCTATGGCCGCCCGTATGGGGGCGTCTCGATCGGCGTCGGCTTCTAGCCCGCCGCGCGGAGCGGAATCGGGCTTCGCGACACCCGGTTCCGCGTCCGAAACGCGCTCGACGCACAGCGCGCCGGGGGCGCTCACCGCTGGCCGTCCCCTCCTACGGGCGGCGAAAGCGGGCGGAGGAAGTCCGGCGTCAGGTTGAGCGGCGGCCCGCCGAGCTCCTCGTCAAGGTCGATGGCCACCGCCGCGATGCCCTCGGACGTCATGTAGTGGAGCGCCACGTAGACCCGCAGAAGCAGCCGTCCCAGGCGCTCCCGGTCGGCCCGGTAGCAGGCCGGCCCGGCTTCGCCCAGGCAGCGCCGGGCGCGGCGGCAGGCCCCGTTCGGGCATGTCCGCGGCACGCCCGCCACCTCGAAAACCCGCGCGAAGAACGCGCGCCGGTAGGGCGGCAGGTCGAAGGGATAATCCGGCCGCACGAAATCCGGCAGGTCGATCGCGTCCTCGGACGGGAGCAGGGCAGGGTCCTTGAGCAGGTCGTAGAGAAACATGGGCGTCACCAATCGATGAATGAAAGAGATAGATGAAAAGGGCAGGCGGCACCGGCTTCGCGCCCGGTGTGGCGCGAAGGGCTTTGGGCTGGTCCTGGCTTGTCTCATGAGAGAGGGAAGCGCGGGACACGTTCAGCCTTCGCGAGCCCTGAGGCGGCGCGCGCGAAGGGTTCGGGGGCGGGAGACCGCCCGGGGCACAGGAGGCCAACCGCATCCCGCGCGCCGATCCGTGCTGGGCTCCCGGCCTCGCGCTCCGGGGCATGCGGCGGGACTCCACAGCTGTCCCCATGCCCGTTATGGCGCTTCGTCGCGCAGCCCCAGGGAGGTGTCAGGCCCCTGGTGCGGGCGAGGCTGGGGAGAGGAGGGCGGCGCCATGCCCGATCACGGCCGCCGGCCTCGTCTCCCGCTCGGGCACCCGGGGGCGAGGGAGGTGTGCGAGACCTCCTGCCCCGGATCGACCGTCGCTCCCGCAACCGACGCCTCGGGCGCGTCCCTGCGGAGCGGATGGGAAACGATATAGCAAGGCTTGGCGCTGTTGTCAAGAACAAAAAGTGAACATGATCAGGAGTACACGACCGAGCGGTGCGCCTCGGGGCGGTCTCAGCGCCGGGCCGAGACGAGGAGGAACATCGGCCGCTCGACTTCCTCGGCAAGGTCCGGATTCTCGGCGATCTGCTCCGGCGACGGGGCGAACTCCTCCACGCGGCGGATCGTGAAGCCTGCTCCGATCAGCGTGTTCAGCGTCGTGCCGATCATGCGATGATACTTGAGCACGCCCCGGGTGAACCAGTCGGTCCGCCGCTCGCCCTCGACCGCGTAGCGGTTCACCGGCCAAGTCCTGCGTCCGTCCTCGTCGGCGCCCCATCGTGGATGCGCGGCGGCCATGAGGATCGGGTGCTCGATGCTGAAGACGAGATCGCCGCCGGGCGCGAGGGAGCGATGCACCGTCCCGACGAGGCGCCCGAAATCCGCGACGTAATGGAAGGCGAGGGAGCTGTAGGCGAGATCGAAGGCGGCATCGGGAAGGGCGAGCGCATCGAGATCCGCGATGCGGTAGGCGACCGCCGGGTCCGCGGTCTCGGCCCGCGCGCGGGTGATCATGGTCTCGGAGAGGTCGAGGCCGAGCACCGACGCGGCGCCGTGCTCGCACGCCCATCGGGCGAACCAGCCGAAGCCGCAGCCGAGATCGACGACGCGACGGCCCATCAGGTCGGGCAGCATGGCGCGCAATGCAGGCCATTCCGGCGCCGCCGCCAATCCGTGCACCTGCCGCGGCAACTGGCTGTAACCGGCGAAGAACTCGGGATTGTCGTAGATGTTCTGGGCCATGGGCGTCTCCATCGCGCCGGCCGGAGCCGCGACGCGCTCAGGCGGAAGCGCGCTTCGGCCGCTTGGCGGCGGCGTTGAGGGATGCGGCGGCGCGCACGAGCGCTGTCAACGCCTCCTCGTCGACGGCCTCGCCCTCGCGGATGTCGATGGCGCGCCGCACGTTGCCGTCGAGGCTCGCATTGAACAGACCGCAGGGATCTTCCAGCGCGGCGCCCTTGGCGAAGGTGAGCTTCACGACGGCCTTGTAGGTCTCGCCGGTGCAGATGATGCCCGCATGCTCCCACACCGGCACGCCGCGCCATTTCCACGTCTCCACCACGTCGGGCACGGCCTGCCGGATGAGAGCCCGCACCCGCGCGAGCGTCTCGCCGCGCCAGTCGCCCAGCTCCCGGATTCGCGCATCGATGGCCTGGGCGGGAGAGACGTCGCCCTGCGCTTCCTCCCGGCCGCTCTTTTCCTTCGGCATGGCCGTGGCTCCCGTCATGATCGATTCCCCCGTGCTGACATGTCTTCACCATAGCACCGCTGCCGCGCGAACCAGAGGAGACGACCACGACAGCCGGCCATTTCCCAGCACAGGCGGACGGCGGGAAACGTCGAGCCGCAGCCCGGGCTTCGCATCGGTGCTGCCTTGGCGAAATAGTCGGATTGTCCTAGATATCAGCCCCGCCGGTCATCCGTCGATCCTTTGCGCCGCCCGCGAGTCGGATGTCGAAGGGAGGGGGTGACGGCCGTGGCCGGACGTGGCAGTTGCTATGACCCGCGTCACCTGTCCAGCGTGACGATGTCCCAAGCGGGAGCTGTTGCATCGTGGATAAGCCCCTGTCGGCCTCGAACGAGCGTGGACTCCGGACGATCGCACGCTCGTGGCTCCCGACTCTGCGCTCGCGCCTCGTTCTTCTCACGCTCGTTCTGCTGATTCCCTCCCTCGCGGCGGCCGTCCTCGCCGTCTATGCCGGCTATCTGCACGACCGGCAGGAGGTGGAGAAGCATCTTCAGGAGACCGCCAGGGCGCTGTCGCTCGTGGTCGATCGCCAGCTCGGGCAGGCCGAGGCGCTGCTCTGGGCCCTCTCGACCTCGCCGCAGCTCATCGAGAAGGACTATGCCGCCTTCGATGCGCGAGCGCGCGCCGCCATCCGTCTTCCTGGCACCTGGGTCGTCGCCGCCGACGACGAGAAACAGGTGGTCAACACGCTGCTCCCGCCCGGCAGCCCTCTGCCGATCGTCCCCGACGCCGGGCATCGGCGAGGTCTCGTCCCGGGCACGATCCGGATCAGCAACCTGTTCACGGGGTTGGCGGCGAAGCGGCCGGCCATGGCCATCGATACTGTCGTAACCGCGCAGGACGGTTCCGAGCTCTTCGTCTCGGTCATCATGCTGGCGGACACGGTGAGCCGGATCCTGGCGGACCAGGGTCTGCCGCCGTCCTGGATCGGCACGATCATGGACCGCACCGGCACCGTGGTGGCTCGGACCCGGGACGCGGCGCGTTTCGTCGGTCGGCCGGCGACCCCGGAGAACGTGGCGCGGATCCGGAACGAGGTGCGGCAGGGCGTCTGGGAAAGCATCTCCCTCGAGGGCGTGCCGACGCTGATCGCCCTTTCCCGATCGCCGGGATCGGGCTGGACGACCATCGTGGCCGTGCCGCGGACGGAGATCACGGAATCCGCCTGGCGGTTCGCCCTTTACCTCGCCGGGGCCGGAGGGCTGCTGCTGGCCGGCGGCGTCGCCATGGCTTGGCGGGTCGGGCGCAGCATTGCGGCTCCCGTCGAGGGACTTGCGACCATTGCGCAGAAGATCGGACGCGGAGCGCCGGTCGCGACACGGGCGAGCGGCCTGACGGAGATCGACAGGGTGGCGCAGGCGCTCGCCTCGGCGTCGTCGGATCTTCGCGCCCGGGAGACGGCCCTGCGGGAGAGTGAGGCACGCCTGCGGGCCACGCACGAGAACGCCGCCGTCGGCATCGCGGAGGTCGATCGGGAGGGGCGCTTCGTCTCGGTGAACGAGGCGCGCTGCCAGCTGACCGGCCATACCCGCGAAGAACTGATCGGGCAGCATTTCGCCCATGCCACGCAGGCGGGCAGCTTGGAGAACGACCGGGAGCTGTTCGCGCGGCAGGTGGCGGGCAAGCTCGACGCCTACACCACCGAGAGCCAGTTCCGGCGCAAGGACGGCAGCCATGGCTGGGCGCGGGTGACCAGCACAGCGCTGAAGGATGCTGACGGGAGGTTCATGTACGCCGTCCGGGTGGTGGAGGACGTCACGGAGCGCCGCGAGGCGGACCGGCGCCAGAAGCTGCTCGTCGACGAACTGAACCACCGCGTGAAGAACACGCTGGCGACCGTACAGTCTCTGTCGTGGCAGGCCAGCCGTTCGGGCGTGCCGCCGCAGGTGGCGCAGGAGCGCTTCCAGGAGCGGCTGCTGGCGCTCTCGCGCACGCACAACCTGCTCAACGAGACCCACTGGGAGGGCGCCTCGCTCAGGACCCTCCTGGAGACCGAATTCGGGCCCTATCTCACGCCCGCGTCGCGGGTTCTGCTCGACGGGCCGGAGGTGCATCTCGCCCCGAAACCCGCGGTGGTGCTGGGCATGGCCTTCCACGAGCTCGCCACCAACGCGGCAAAGTACGGCGCCCTATCGGCGCTGTCGGGGCGGGTGCGGGTCGACTGGACGCTAAAGAACCGGGGGGAGGGCTCCACCCTGACCATCGAGTGGTGCGAGCTGGACGGGCCCGCGCTCGAGGCCCCGTCGAGCCCCGGATTCGGCTCGCGCCTGCTGCGGCAGACGATCACTCACGAACTCGCAGGACGGCTCGACCTCCGCTTCGAGCGCGAGGGCGTCTGCTGCACCATCGCCATTCCCATCGAAACGCCGGATCGGCAGGCAGCCTGAGCCGCGCCCCGCCCGCGTCCTATCGGGTCGATTTGAAGAACCGAGCCCGACCGCATTCACGGCGCCACGCGCGGTAAATCGCCAAGTCGATCGTTGGGCGCCTACCGGAACTCTTCGACGAAAAAACCCTGCCTTGGTCAGGCAGGGTTTGAGTTTTCTCCTCGCCTTCGGGATGACATCCGAAAAGCACCATCAGTAAGTCACGATGCGTCCGGTGCGTCAAGTTCACAAATTAATAATAAAGATCGATTCGGGATCATAATCTTATCGAATACGTGATTTCCTAAAGTAAATAATAGAGGTACTACTTTTGATACTGCCGTTTCGACAGTCATCGTCCAAGAGGTGTTGCAAGTTTGCTATAGGGGGTGAGGACGTTATGGCCGTAAGCTGCGACCGTTCCTCTTGGCACAAGGGTGACTCTCATGAGAAAGTGCACTTCGAGTTTACTTGCAGCTACGGCACTATCGACACTCGCGTTCACGGCGGCCTCCGCAGCCGACCTGCCTGTCAGGGCGGCTCCTCCGGCTCCCGTGATCCAGGCCGTCCCGATCTTCACCTGGACAGGCTTCTACGCCGGCGTGAATGCCGGCTGGGGCTGGCGCGACAGCAACCGCGACCCCGTGATCCTGGGGCCCGGCCTCGGCCTTCCGGCCGGGCTCGCGGGCACGCTGATCTTCAACAACAACGATGACGGCGGGTTCACCGGCGGCGGCCAGATCGGGTACAACTACCAGATCGGTTCGTTCGTCGTCGGTGTCGAGACCGACATTCAATGGGCCGACACAGACCGCGACCAGAACGTCGTGTTCATCCCAACCACGGGC
>JAFAAP010000152.1 GCA_023426505.1 Pseudomonadota bacterium | reverse complement strand
GCTATGGGTGAGCGTGAGCGGTGTTTGCGATGATCCGCCAACACCGCCGCTGGCCACGTTGCGGTTTCGTGGCCGATCCTCTCTGCCCCATACTCGTCTGACCACCGGACTCGGTGAAACGGTTTCCCCGGGTTTGGCGTTGGGATCGTCATAGTGATCATGTCGCCGTTCTGAGTCTTTCCAGTTGCGAGGTAGGTGGCATCCAGGGTCTGGACCTTAGTGAAGCCCGCCTTAGTCAAGCTGTCGCGGACCTACTGCCGGCTTTGAACGCCGACTGCGAACCGGCGCAGTGCGTGACCCTCTGTCGGTGTGCAAGCATAATTCCTGACACAATCTGAGAAGCGATAAACGCACAGCGACTTGGCTTGTCGGAAGAACGGTCACCCATGCGAGTCGAATTTTGGGGTCACAAGTACCGCGCCGATGCGGAGACGTCCGTCGTTGGCGGTAACTCCGGTCCGTGAACGCTGTTCTGATCTGGCTAACTCCTCCTTCGGTGGACCGGATCACGTCCGGCATTCTCGGTCTGATATCGCACCGGACGGGGGCTTCCCTTTGGGACAACGGCATCACATCGAATCGTCCCTCTGTCCCGGCGAATCCTGTTCGTGCGATCCGCGACTGGTGTTGCTGTCTCGCTGATCCATCCGCTCGAGTTCCCGTAGAACCCAGTGTCGTGCTCTCGTTTGTCGCCTCATCGGTATCATCCCTGGTCAGGTGTCCACCACGTCGGACCTAGTGACGGGTGTCGAGTTTCCTCGCCCCATGCCGGATCGGCAGCAGTTCGTACGGTGGCGAACCGGATGCGATGAACCGGACGGCTCAGTCGTGGGGCGACAACCACGAGGGTGTCACAGGTCCGACAAACGCAGCATTGCGACCTCCTGCCTGTCCTGCATGATGTGAAGTTCGGCCTTCCGCCAATGCTGGCCATAGGTAGTCAGAAGGTGGCGGGCCACGTCCGAAGCATGATCTCGCGCTGCGGTAAGGCTTGGTAATTCTCGGCCGAACCGGTCCGGGATGAACTCACCTGCGAACCTGATGTTGAAGAAGAACTTCGGCATCTTGGGCCTCACATTCCGGGACTGACGCCCGACAAGGGACCTCAGGCTGAGCGGTGGCTTTGATCTGGATCAGCTCCGCCTGGCACACCAGCCCGCTCAGTGTGCGACAACACCCAAGACCCCGTCGGCCGTGAGCTCCGGCTGGTCCCGGATGAGATCGACAAGCGTAATCATCCCCCGCGAAGGCGGTTCCAAGCTGTGAGGGGTTGGCTGAGGGTGCCATCGCCGATTTCCGGTACAGGGTCGTACAGAAGCGCCTTCCGCCTGAACCCACAAGCTGTCCGTGGACATTATCAATGGATTAGGGTGGTCGCCGCGGGAGGTGACGTGTGGCAGTGGGGCAAGTTGGCTGGAACGGCCCGCGACCTGAAGAGCGAGGTCTTCAGTGATCACGTCCTGATGGTCGCCTCCGGGCTGGCCTTCCACGCCATGCTGGCGGTCCTGCCCACGCTGGCCGCCGTTGCGGCCGTCTGGCAGCTGGTGGCCGACCCGCAGGTGCTGGAACGGGGCCTGGACACCATGACAGGCTTGCTGCCGCCCGAAGCGGTCGGGCTGGCGCGCCAGTTCGTCACGAGCGTTGCGCAGGGCTTGGGACTTGGGCTGGGGCTGGCGCTCAACCTGATCCTCATTCTCTGGACGGCGCAGCGGGCGGCGAGCGGCATCATCTCGGCGCTCAACATCGTGTTCGACGAGACGGAGAAGCGCAGCCGCATACGGCGCGCGCTTGCGGCCTTCGGCATCGCCGTGGGCGGCATCGTGTTCATACTTGTGGCCCTCATGGCCCTCGCCCTTGTACCACTTCTCACTGCGGCCCTTCCAGACTCGGGTCTTGGCCACGTTGGTTATCTCCGGTGGCCGTTGCTCGGAGCAGCCTTTCTGGTCGGGGTCGGCACGCTCTTCAGCTTCGGCCCAAGCCGGGACCGCCGGTACTGGAGGCCGGTCACCTGGGGCAGCATCACCGCCACCATCTTGTGGATGATCGTTTCACTCGGGTTCAGCCTTTACGTCAGTCACGCGGGCTCGTTTGGCCAGTTCTACGGCTCCCTCGGCTCAGTAATCGTGGCGCTGCTCTGGTTCTACCTGACAGCCCTGGCGGTGCTCACGGGCGCGGAGGTCGACGCGAACCTCCAACACTCCGATGGGCACCGCGGCCGCAGCCGGCTGAAGGACGACCTGCGCCGCCATGAGGCCGCGCAACGGTGATGTCTCTGACTGCAGCATCCCGCCGGGCTTGGCGAATGATGGAGGACGGGACGGGTCGGATCGCCACCCCAATACAGTGGATTAAGCCCAGCGGCAGCTATCGCTGCCGCTGGGGAGCACTCCGCCGGCATCGTCACTATGGGAGGATGGTGAGTCCCTCGCCGCCGGTGCCGCTGCATCTCTGTGCGCCTTCCAGACCGTTCCACCCGCTCGCCAGATCACCGGGGCTCCCGCCGGTCGCTTAGGGATTGAGGCTTGCGCGCATCGATTGAGGCTCGCATGAGAGCCTGTGAGCTGTGTTGACCAATGCGAGGTGGGGCAGCGCCTGTGGGAAGTTTCCCAGGAATGTCTTGGCATGCGGGTCATATTCCTCGGCCAGAAGACCGACATCGTTACGCAACGTGAGGAGACGCTCGAACAATCCCCGCGCCTCGTCGTGTCGCCCCTGCAGAGAATAGTTTTCGGCAAGCCAGAAGCCGCAGACGAGAAAAGCACCCTCCCCGGGTGGCAATCCGTCATCTGTCTTGCTTGTGTCGTACCGGGTGACGAAGCAGTCCCGCGTAAGTTCATGCTCGATGGCCGCGACCGTGCCCGTCATTCTCGGATCTGTCGCGGGCAGAAAGCCCACAATCGGAATGATGAGCGCGCTCGCGTCCAGATGCTCCGAGCCGAACGCCTGCACGAACGTCCCTCTCCGGCGATCGAAGCCGCGCTCGCAGACCTCGGCGTGGATCCTGTCACGCAGCGCCTTCCATTGCTCGACCGGGCCCTCGAGCCCGAACCTCTCGGCCGCCTGAACCGCACGATCGAGTCCGACCCAGGCCATGACCTTCGAGTGGACGAAGTGCTGGCGCTCTGCTCGCACTTCCCAGATCCCTTCATCCGGCTCAGTCCAGACTTCGCTAAGATGATCGAGGAGCGCCCTCTGCAGATCCCAGCTCGCCTCGCTCGGGCCGAGATCGGCCTGCCTCGCGAGGTGCAGCGCATTCATCACCTCGCCAAAAACATCAAGCTGGAACTGCGTGAACGCCCCATTGCCGATCCGGACCGGCTTGGCGCCGTCGAAGCCGGGCAGCCAGGATGCCTCCCACTCGTTCAGGCGGCGCTCTCCGGCGACCCCGTAGATGGGCTGGAGCTGCGAGGGCATGCCGGCAATCGCACGCAGCAGCCAGTCGCGCCAGTGGCGAGCCTCGTCATGGAAGCCGGCCTTGAGCAGGCAGGCCACCATGAACGTGGCGTCCCGCAGCCAGCAGTAGCGGTAGTCCCAGTTCCGCCTCCCGCCCTGCCGTTCGGGGAGAGACGTCGTTGGGGCGGCGACGATTCCTCCCGTCGGGCGGTACGTCATGGCCTTGATCGTGATGAGGGAGCGCCCGACCGCCTCGGCCCAATGTCCCCGATATGAGCACTGGCTCATCCAGTTGCGCCACCACTCCTCGGTCCGGCTCAGGGCCGCCTCGGCATCGACCGGCTCGGGAAGCGGCAGGTGCGAGGCGCGGTAGGTGAGCACGAACGGAATGCGTTCGCCCTCCCGGATGGTGAATTCGGCGCCGATACGGTGTTGGTTCCCGGCAAACGGAACGGCCGTCCGGAGAACGGCCGAATGCGGCCCAGCAACGGCCTGCCAGCACCGCTCGTCGTGCCGCTCGAACCAGGGCAGGAGCCGGCCGTAGTCGAAGCGGAGGGCGAACTCGGCCTTCATCGACACTTCGCCCTTCTCGCAAGTAACGATGCGAACGAGATCCGATCGGGATCCCCGGACGGGCATGAAGTCGACGAGCGTGACGGAGCCCCAATCCGTTTCGAATGCCGTCTCCAGGATGAGGGTGGAATCCCGGTACCGCCGCTCGACTTGGCTGACGGCGCAGGATGGCGCGATGACCCAGCGTCCGTGTTCGGGCGTGCCGAGCAGGGCCGCAAAGCACGCCTCCGAGTCGAACCGGGGCCAGCACAGCCAGTCGACCGAGCCGTCCCTTGCAACGAGCGCCGCCGTCTCGCAATCGCCGATCAGGGCGTAGTCCTCGATCCGCCGCATGCCGCACCAAACCGTCCTTCCTGCCCCCGCTCAGTCCTGGCCGTAGGCCGTGGTCGTGAGGAGCGCGAGCTCCGTCTTTCTCGAATCGAGCCGGGTATGCTGGACGACGATGGGGACGTCGGACTCGAACAACGAAGAGTAGTCGGTGTCGCGGGGAACGGGCTCGGGATCCCGCAGGTCGTTGAACCGCAGGTGCAGCGTGCGCTCGGCCGGCACCGTAAGGCGATACGGCCCGACCGGGCTGCGGTCGGAAAAGAAGATCGTGACCGCAACGTGGGCATCGGACGAGCCGGCATTGAGAATGCAGGCCGTCTCGTGGGACACGAGGGCTCGATCGTCGCTCGTGCCTTGCGACGGAATATACCCCTCCGCAATCGCCCAGACCGTCTTTCCCACCAGCCGCATCGATGCTCTCCTCACAGGCCCATGCGCCGCGCCAGGAGCTCTGTCACATGGAGCGTAGACCGTCCGGTGCACTGCTCGATTTGCTCCCGGCAGCTGTAGCCGTCTGCCAGGATGAGCGTTTCCGGATCCGCGGCTCGCACGGTCGGCAGCAGCACTCGCTCACCAATTGCGAGCGCGACGTCGTAGGAAGCGGCGCTAAACCCGAAAGCGCCTGCCATTCCGCAGCAGCCTGACGGAATGACGTCGTAGGCGAGCCCGATCCGGTCCAGCAGGTCGCGCTCGCCATCGGCCTTGATGACTGCGTGGTGATGGCAGTGAATCTGCACCAGCGCCTTGTCCGGCCCGTCCACCGGCAGTCCAGCGCCGTCGACGTGCCCGCTCACGAAATCGCTGAAGAAGACGCTCCGGTTGACGAGGCGCCTGGCCCGGTCATCCTCGGGGAAGAGATTGAGCAGCTCGTCCTTGAATGCAGTCAAGCAGGCGGGCTCGAGCCCGATGATGGGCGTGCCGGCCCGGATCTCGTCGTCGAGCGTGGCCATGGTCCGCCGCCACAGCTTCTGAGCCGTCCCGAGCCATCCCCAGTCGTAGAGGGGGCGCCCGCAGCATAAGGGCCGATCCGGGATCACGACCTGGAAGCCGAGCGCTTCCAGAACCTTCGTCGCGGCGATCGCCGTTCCGGGCCGGAAGTAGTTGTTGAACGTATCGGGCCAGAGAACGACGCGCCGCCCGGTCGCACGCGGCGCCTCGCGGCGGCGGAACCAGTCCGTGAAGGTCTCGTGGGCGAAGGCTGGGATCGAGCGCTGCTGCGCGATCCCGGCGGCCGCTTTGGCGAGGCTGCGCAGAACGGGCGCGTGCGTGATCGCGTTGGCGAGCCAGGGCATGCGCGACGCCTGGCGGGCAAGCCGATGGATCTGTCCCATGGCGTAGGCCTGTCGCGGCCGCAGACGCCAAGCATAGTGATGGGCGCGGAACTCGGCCTTGTAGCTCGCCATGTCGACGCCCACCGGGCAATCGCTCTTGCACCCCTTGCAGGCCAGGCACAGACCGAGCGCGTCTTCGACCGCTCTACTGCGCCAGCCGTCCCTGAGCGGCCCCCCATGCAACATCTCGAAGAGAAGCCGAGCGCGGCCGCGGGTCGTATATTGCTCCTCATGAGTCACGAGGTAGCTCGGACACATGACCTCCTCGTGGCTGTCGTGGCGACGGCACTTTCCCACGCCGACGCAACGCTGGACGGCGCGCTCGAACCCGCCTTCGTTCGGGAAGCTGAAATAGGTCCTGAGCCTCCGCGGATGATAGCTCGGCCCGAGCCGGAGATCCGAGACGATCGGATAGGGATCGACGACCTTGCCGGGGTTCATGCGCCACTGCGGATCCCAGATTTCCTTGAACTCGCGGAAGGCCTGGACCAGTTCCGGCCCGTACATCTTCTCGAGGAGGGCTCCGCGCGCCTGACCGTCTCCATGCTCGCCGGACAGAGAGCCGTCATGGCGCACGACGAGTTCCGCCGCCTCGTCGAGGAACCGGCGCCAGTGCTCGATTCCCGGCTCGTCGTAAACATCGAACGCGATGGCGCAATGGACGACGCCGCCTCCGAAATGGCCGTAGATGACCGGATCGTATCCGTACTTGCGGAAGAGCGCCTTCAGCTCCCGGAGGTAATCTCCGAGCTGATCGGGAGAGACCGCACTGTCCTCCCATCCCGGCCACGTGTCGGGATGGTTCGGGACGTAGGATTCGGCACCGAGGGAGTCGTCGCGTACGTTCCAGATCCGTTTCTGCTGGTCCTTGTCGCGGATGAGCTTCGGATTAACGCCCTTCATGCTCCGAAGCGCGTTCACGAGGTCTTGGGCCTGTGCGGCCGCATCATCACTCGTCTCGCCTCCGAACTCGACCAGGAGCCATCCCTGGCCCTCCGGCAGGACCTTCAGATCGTCGGCGTGCAGCCCCCTCTTCCTGTACCGGTCGACGAGGGTCTCGTCGAAGCCTTCAAGTCCGATCGGGTGATGGTCGAGAACAAGCGGCACTGCGTCGGCTGCTTGAAAAATGTCCGGAAAGCCGACGATCGTGATCACCCGATGAGGAGGATTGTGGATGAGATTAAGCGTCGCCTCGAGGACGGTCACGCACGTGCCTTCGGTTCCGACGAGCGCGCGGGCGACATTCATGCCCTTCTCGGGAAAGAGCTGGTCGAGGTTCTCATAGCCGGAGACCCGGCGCGGGATATCCGGAAACTTCGACCGGATGAGGTCGCCGTACCGGCGGCGCAACTTGTCGAGCTGGCGGTAGATTTCGGCACGGCGCCCCCCTGAGCGCAGGATCGAGCGGAATGATCCATCATCCGTTGGCCCCACGCTCAGCTGCAGGCCCTCGTAGGTCAGGACCTCCAGCGCGTGCACGTTGTGCACCGTAATCCCGTTCATCACCGCATGAACGCCGCCGGAGTTGTTGCCGATCATGCCCCCAAGGGTATTGTGATCGTGCGTGGCGGGATCAGGGCCGAAGGTGAGCCCGTACTTGGAGGCCTCCTCTCGCAGGTCGTCCAGGATGCAGCCCGGCTCGACACGCGCCAAGCGGCGTTGGGGATCGATTTCCAGCACCTTGTTCAGGTACTTCGAAAAGTCGATGACGACGGCCGTGTTGCAGCATTCGCCGGCAAGGCTTGTTCCGCCGCCGCGCGGCAGAACAGGCGCACGATGACGACGGCAGATCTCAACGGCCCTGACGACGTCGCTGCGCGTCTTCGGGATGACCACTCCGATCGGCACCTGGCGGTAGTTCGAGGAATCGGTCGCATAAAGCGCCCGGCTCCCATCATCGAAGCGGACCTCGCCTTCGAGAGCGGTCTCAAGCTCCCTGAACAGCGCCTTCGCGTCGAGACCGGGAACCGCCGTGTAGGCCGTCCTGATACGCCCGTCCGGCGCCAACTCGATACGCCGGTCAGGATGCCTTCGCCGGTTCTCCGATGACAGCTCTTCGGCTTCGTTCAGGGCCACGTTGGCCATCTCGGCTTCCTCCAATCGGCAGCCGCCATCACGCTATTCGGCGCTCCGCACGATGACGTCACGCGGAACGCTCTTCACATCCGTCACGCCCGTGAGTGCCATTCCGGTATCGAGTTGTTCCGCTAACAGGCCCAGAGCCTTGCGAACGCCGGCCTCTCCGCGGGCGCCGAGCCCATAGAGATACGCCCGGCCGATGAAGCATGCCCTTGCCCCCAGACCGAGCGCCTTCAGGAGGTCGATCCCGGACCGGATCCCGCTGTCGAAAAGAAGCTCTACTCGGTCCCCCACCGCGTCCCGCACGGCAGGGAAAGCCTCCACCGTAGAGGGAGCACCGTCGAGCTGGCGACCTCCATGATTTGACACGAGGATCGCATCCGCGCCTGCATCTGCCGCGATCTCGGCATCCTGCGGATCGAGAATGCCCTTCACGATGAGCTTGCCCGGCCAGAGCTTGCGCACCCACTCGACGTCGTGCCGGTCGAACGACGGATCGAACTGATGCTTGACCCATTCCGACAGAGCACCGAGATTGCCCGAGTTCCGGATGGCGTCCTTCAGATTGCCGAACGTGTATTCCTTGCTCCGCAGCATCCCTAGCGCCCAACGCGGATGCATGGCGACATTGAGGACATTGGCGAGCGTGAGCCTTGGCGGAATGCCGAGGCCGTTATGCACGTCGGCCGTGCGCTGGCCCTCTACATGCAGATCCATGGTGAGCACCAGCACAGGGCATCGCGCGGCACGTGCCCTCTCGATGAGCGACCGGCTGAAACCGCGGTCCCTCATCAAGTAGAGCTGAAACCAGAACGGCGTCGCGACTGCATCCGCCACGTCTTCGATCGAGCAGACGGACATGGTGCTCAGGCAGAACGGAACGCCGAACGCTTCCGCCCCGCGTGCGGCATGGATCTCGCCGTTCGGGTACACGGCTCCCGTCAGGCCTGCCGGTGCGAGCGCAACGGGCAGCGAGGCCGGCTCACCGACGATAGTAGTAGCCCGGATGCGGGAGGATACGTCCGTCATCACCCGCTGGCGCAGCTCTAGCGCATCGAGATGGGCCCTGTTCGCCCGCAATGTCAGCTCGTCGTAAGAGCCGGCTTCGACATACTCGAAGAAGGTTCTTGGAACGCGCCTTCCTGCGATCGCTCGAAGGTCCTCGATGTTTGCGACTGCATCCCACCCGGGTACGATCTCCGTCCTAGATGCCGCCGCCGCATCGATTTCTTTCGCTTCGAGGATTGGGTCGGCGAGCGCCATGACGAGCCCCTCAGATGATCTCCCGAACCTTGTCAGATGCAATCGTGAGCGCGATAGAGGCGGCGTTCGGGGTGCCGCGCGCCAGGGCTTCTGCGAGATGGGCCGTCTGCTCGAGATCGACCTTAGGCGGCATGGGTGGCTCGTTCGGATCGACAACCGCCTGGATCACGACGGGCCCAGGGTTAGCGAGTGCCTGCCGCAGGGTGTCGGCGCACGTCGCCGGATCCTCGATGGTGAATCCCGCACAGCCGAAGCCCCTGGCAATCGCGGCAAAGTCGATCGGCTGAAGCTCGCACCCGTATTCCGGGTTGCCCAGGAAGACCATCTGCTCCCATTTGATCTGCCCGAGCGTGTTGTTCTTGATCACGACGATCTTCACGTCGAGATTGTACTTGACGGCCGTTGCAAGCTCTCCGATCAGCATCGTAAGCCCGCCGTCGCCCACGAAGGCGATGACCTGCCGGCCGGGATAAGCAAGGGCTGCGGCGTTCGCATAGGGCAGGCCACATGCCATGGTGGCGAGATTTCCGGAGCACGAGAACATCATGTCGCCGCGCATGTCGATGTGGCGCGCGGCCCAGCTCGTGATCGTTCCGGAATCCGTCGCGATGATGGCGTCGTCGGACAGCAGCTTGTTGAGCTCATGGGCGACGACCTGCGGCTTCATAGGCGTATCCGCCCGGGTTCCCCGCTCCTGCATGAGTTTGCGCCATTCGGCCATTCCGGCCTGCGCCTTTTCCAGGAAAGAGCGGTCCTGATGGAAATCGAGCCTAGGCAGAATCGCGCGGAGAACGCGCACAGAATCGCCGACGAGCGCTGCGTCGACCGGGTAGCGCAGGCCGACGCGCTTGGGATCGAGCTCGATCTGAACGCATTTGGCCTCGCCCGGCTTCGGGTAATACTCGATGTACGGGAAGCTGGACCCGACGATCAAAAGCGTGTCGCAAGCTTCCAGCGCCTCCTGCGAAGGCCGCGTTCCGAGAAGGCCAGTCCCACCAGTGACATGGGGATGCTCGTCCGGCAGGACGCCCTTCCCGAGAAGCGGCTTGACGACCGGAGCGCCTAGCCGTTCGGCCACCGCCTCGACCTCGCCTCTCGCGCCAAGCGCACCCCGCCCTGCCATGACCACGAGTTTCCGGCCCTCGTTCAGGATCGCCGCAGCCCGAGCGAGCTGATCCTCGGTCGGCATATGAGCACTCTCCGCCATCAGGGAGGAGACGTGATCCGGACGATTGCGTTTCGACCGCAAATCCTCCTTCACGGTCTGATCCTGGAGGTCGACCGGCACCGTGACATGAGCGACGCCCCGGTAGGCCAGAGCCGTGCGGCAGGCCAGCTCGGTGACGTTCTGTACGTGGGCTGCGCCCATGATGCGTGAGTTGTAGACACATACATCCATGAACAGCTTGTCCAACTCGACGTCCTGCTGGGTGTAGGTATGCAGGAGGTCGTGAAACTGGAGGCCCGTAATGGCGAGAACCGGCTGGCCGTCGAGCTTTGCGTCGTACAATCCGTTGAGAAGATGGATTCCCCCTGGGCCGGAGGTGGCGATGCAGGCCCCAAGCCTCCCGGTCCATTTGGCGTGGGCGCATGCCATGAAGGCAGCCGCCTCTTCATGACGCACCTGGACGAACCGGATCCGGTCTTCGGCCTTGCGGAGCGACTCGACGATGCCATTGATCCCATCGCCTGGAATCCCGAACACCGTATCGATGTCCCAGTCGATCAGGGTCTCGACGAGGATGTCACCCGCAGTCATCGGCATGATCGTCTCCTTCGCTGGATCATAAGGTAGGCCGGTGGCGGCCTTCTCCTGAGACGCTGACGGCTAAAGGGAAGCGCAGCCTCGCAGTTCCAGAACCGGCCTAGGTTTGTCCGCGACCGTACCAAGTTGTAGGATGGCCCGAGACGACATTCACCGGAGTCCGCCTTGGGGGAGAGCCGCATCGCAGCTAAGCCGCATCAGTTCCGGGTCCGGAACCGCCTCCTGCAGGCCATTTCGCCTCGCGATCTGCAGACGCTCTGGCCCCATCTGACGCTGGTGGGGCTCAAGCCGCGGCAAACGATCCATCACTCCGGTACTCCGATGGAGTTCATCTACTTTGTCGAAAGCGGGCTCGTTGCGGTATCGGCCAAGGCGTCACCCAGCAAGTGGGTCGAAGTTTGGCTGATCGGCTCCGAGGGAATGACCGGACTTCCGGTCCTGCTGGGCGACACGGACGACCCTCCGTTCCGTCGCGTGGTTCAGGTCAGCGGCAGCGCCTATCGAACCTCCCGATCCGATTTTCAGAACATCGTCGAGAATGCTCCCTCGCTACGGGCAACCCTGCTCAAATATACCCAGTTCGTCCTCTTGCAGACATCCCAGTCGGCTATATGCGAAGCGCACCATTCCTTGAAGCAGCGGCTGTGCCGATGGCTCCTGTTGGCGCACGATGCATTGGACGGGGAGGACATTCCTCTGACGCACCAGATGCTTGCGCGTCTGCTCGGGGTTAGGCGCGCAGGCATAACGGAATGTCTGCGCGTGCTCGAAAACGAGGGAGCCCTCGAAAACACCCGAGCCCTGATCTGCATCAAGGACCAAGGGACACTGGAGAACCTGGCGTGCGGCTGCCATGCTCTCATCAAGGGCGAGTATCGACGCCTGATCAAGTAGAGCATTGCAGGCTGTCGATTTGGTACCGTGGATAGGCCTTTCTAAGAGGCACCAGACAGGTGAATTAGTTAAAACGCAACCTCTTGAAGGGCTGTCCAAAGTGGCGATGCATGTCCGGTATTTGGCTACAGCGAATTGGCCCGCAAGCGTACCAAGTCTGCGATCGAATTACTTTCAAAGGAAGCTACGGACAGTATGTAATCCCTTGCGAATGTCACATCTCGGCCTGATACCGGCGGAACTGTGCGATGCAAGGGCGGAGCAAAGTATCACTTTCGGATCTTGAGTTGGATATCCAAGCTACCTTGGCAGCTGTTAACGAAATTGACCGCTGGTACGATTTGGAGCGCGAGAAGCTTGGCTCTTATCCGGAATCAATTCGCGATGGAATTGCCACGGAGATTGAACAGCGTCGTCGTCTAAACCGTCAGCCGTACGTGCTGCACCTCGCGCATCTCCACCAGATGATGGTTTCCACGAGGATCTTCGGAGATCCTGCGGTGCTATCGGACTCTCAACGAAGTGACTATTCCTCGCTTCCAAAGTCGTTGCACGCCGAAGAGCAGGGTGCCAGCCGTCCCTCGGTACGGAGCAGATTAACCCCATACTGTCCGAGCCCGTACCAATCTGACGGAGGCGCTTAGTCAGGGCGGCTCCGATCAACCATGATTTGGGACTTTCGATGAGTGCCAAGTTTCAGCTGGGCCAGATCGTTCAACCAGCCCACGCCCAGCGGCGGGCCCGCGCTGATACCTACCGGATCATGCAGATCCTCTTGGCGAACTCACATGAACCCCAGTACCGGATCTGGGGCCTCTCTTGTAGGGCCGAGCTCGTTGTCCTTGAGACACAGTTAAAGCTGGCTCGTTCGGGACCGGCCTTTCAGGACCTGACATAAGAAATACTACAAGCAGATCCTCGCCAGGAGTGAGCGACACTTCCGGCAAGAGAAGTTCACTGAGCCCGCGTCCCCGTCATCTGCCGCCTCGTGAACAGCAAGAGGCTCATTCCAAGACTACTTCCAGTCACATGACGCCAAGGCAGGGTGCCGGGCTTGGCTCACGCAATTGCCTCGGAGGTTGATCAGCCCAGCCGGTGCCGATCACAGGGCTCGCAGTGAGAAGCCAGATAACTATCTCTGTTCCTCTTTCGGTACGGATCTGGACAAACCTCTTGGTGGTCGTGGCAGCGCACGGAACCCCGCTGCGCCTGCTTCGTTGTGCGGGCGGCGCTTCGCGACAGCCCGGCGGCTTCCCTCCACTTTGGTGTAGGTCACCGCCATTGAAGCGAGCAAATGAGCAGCAGGAGCACGCACATGAAGAGCCGCCTCCTCCACGAAGCTCAAGGGCTTCGCACGTTTGTCGCCGTACTTGAGACGGACGATGAAGTTAGCTCCTGTCTTTACCGTCTGGCCGAGACTGAAAAGCTCTCAGCCGCGCAAGTGACGGCAATCGGAGCCTTCAGGGACACCGTTCTGAGCTATTGGGATTGGGATGCCAAGAAGTACCAGGAAATTCCCGTTCGCGATCAGGTTGAGGTTCTGTCGCTCAACGGGGACATCACCCAGGATCCTAATGGCAAGCCTAAGCTCCACCTTCACACAGTCATAGGGTGCCGTGACGGTGCCGCCATGGGCGGCCACCTCAAGGAGGCGCATGTGCGCCCAACCCTGGAGGTCATCCTGACGGAAACGCCAGCCCATCTCCGTCGGGAGCTGGATCCGGAGACTGGCTTGGCTCTGATTGCCCTCAGAAGCTGAGTACCGGGTCGAACGGTCGCCACAACACCAATGTAGCCCGGCAACCCGGAACCACGCCTTGTTTCGGCGTAGGCGCAACACTCTGGTCGCTTGAAGAGTACTGTCGCAGGATCTTGGACGGCGGCGAGGCGATCAGGTGACGCGGGAGGTCGAAGGCATTGCGAATGGCAGCATGCATCTGCGTTAGAATGGATGCCCTGTGATCCAGCTTCCAGGGAGCCTGTGGTCGGCGCAGATCCCTGGCGAGAGAAGGCAGGTTCAGCTCAAACCACTATCGTGCGAAGGGGCTGAGGCCTCTGCAACCAGACTTGCGAGCCAGTCACGCGCTTTCTCAAGCTCATCCCAAGGAGTCTCGCCCAGTGGAAAGTGGCTCCCGAGCACGACGCTCAAAACCGCATTCAGCTTCGCCAAATCCTCACGGCTGTTGCGCGGCGCGCCAAGCACCTGCTGCGTCCGGATAAGCACCTCACGAAAGCTCGTCAGGCACTCGGTCGCCCGCGACAGGTCCATGTCATCCTTCTTCGGCTTCTTGGACAGGATCAGGTCCAGGGTCCGAAGAGCGTCCCGGCCCGGTGCGCTATCGGCCATGGCTTAGTCCTCCGGGTTGCGGCAGGCGGCCGGGGCGGATGTTGCACGTGATCGCTTTCGTGGTGTGGATGCTCACGTTGGGATCGCCCGTGATGGCCAGCAGCGCGTTGGCGATGTCGCCGCGGGCATAGCCCTCCCAGCCGTAGACCCAGGGCATGCCGACCTGGTGCACCGTCCGGCCGTCGATCCGGAATGGCCGGATGCGCTCTGTCACCAGCGCCTTCGCCTCGATCTCGCCCCGCAGAGTTGAGAGCACGGTCCAATCGAGGTTCCCGATCCCGAGTTCCTCGGCGAGCTCCGGCGAGATCTCCACGAAGGCCTCTGGCTGCAGCTCCGCCGTGCGCGCCATGACTCGGGTCGGGATGCCACCGCAATGCAGCTCCGTCAGCCGGTAGGTGGTGAATACGTATGGATAGCGCGGGTCTTCCGGCTGGTGCAGGTCGTTGCCTGGCCGTTTCCACAGCTTGGCCACCGGGTTGAGCTGCCGGTTGGGGTAGAGCGGGTTGCGGACCGGGCTCTCGATCGGCTCGTAATGGGTCGGCAGCGGCCCGTCCTTCAGGCCAGAGGGCACGAAGAGCATGCACTTGCCATCGGCCTCCATGATGAACGGAGCGGCACCACCGAGCGCGTCCATACCCTGTGGATGCTGCGACCAGTCGGGCTGGTAATCCGGACGCTTATCCGGCTCGAAGTCCGGCACGTCGTAGCCGGTCCACTTCTCCTGCTCCGGGTCCCACCAGATCATCTTCTTGGCCTCGGACCAGGGTTTCCCGTCCGGATCGGCCGAGGCGCGATTGTAGAGGGTGCGCCGATTGGAGGGCCAGGCGAAGGCCCAACCTCCGTGGCTACTTCCGTCACGGCCTGGCACGTCGGGCCTGCGCGACCGCGCGAGGTTCCGGCCCTCCTCCGGAAAGATGCCGCAATACATCCAGCCGCCGCAGGCGGTGGAGCCGTCATCGCGCAGATCCTGGTAGGTGCCCAGCAGCCGGCGGTTCTGCACCGTGTAGCCGTTGATCTCCTTCAGCACCGCCTCTGGATCGGGCTCCTGGCGCTCGCCGTGCACCGGATAGTCCCAGGTCAGCGCCTGGATGGCCCTGTCGCGCGGCTCGGTGCTGTCTGCATAGAGCTCCTTCAGGCGCTTGCCGAGGTGATAGATGAACCAGAGGTCGGAGCGGCTGTCGCCCGGGGCCTCGCAGGCCTTGTCGTGCCACTGCACCAGCCGGCTCGTGTTTGTGACCGAGCCCGCCTTCTCGCCCGGCATCGCGGCCGGCAGGAAGAACACCTCCGTGTCGATCTCCTCGGGCCTGATCTCGCCGCGCTGGACAGGGCGACTGCGGCTCCAGAAATTGGCCGTCTCCGTCATGGCGAAGTCCCGGACCACGAGCCATTTCAGTTTGGTCATGCCGCGCACGACGAGATCGGAATTGACCGCACCCACCACCGGGTTCTGCCCGAGGATGAACTGCCCCTGTATCACGCCATCGGCCATCGCCATGGTCATGGGCTCCTGCGAGGCGTCGCCCGTCAGCTTCGGGATGAAGTGATAGCCCCAGTCGTTCTCCTGCGTCGCCGCATCTCCGTACCAGGCCTTGAGCAGGCTGACGACGTATTTGGGAAGGTTCGACCACCAGCCGGTGGTCGGTCTCTCGAGCTTGAGATAGGCCTCGAGCGAGGCATGCTGGTAGAAGACGTTGGGCTGCGGCAGGTAGGTGGGCAGCATGTTGTAGAGCGTCGGGATATCGGTCGAGCCCTGGATGCTCACATGCCCACGCAACGCCAGGATTCCGCCGCCAGGTCGGCCCACATTGCCGAGAAGGCCCTGAATGATCGTCGCAGCGCGGATGATCTGCACGCCGACCGAATGGTGGGTCCAG
The DNA here is from genome assembly GCA_023426505.1 of Pseudomonadota bacterium. Taxonomy (GTDB): domain Bacteria; phylum Pseudomonadota; class Alphaproteobacteria; order Rhizobiales; family Beijerinckiaceae; genus Microvirga. The sequence goes on along the minus strand of JAFAAP010000152.1, from coordinate 3,927 downwards.
CCGACTGCGTAGCAGAAGGCGCCTGTCCTCTCGCGGCCCGAATTATGGGCGAGCGCATCGGCTACCTTTAGGAAGGTCTCCTTCGGACAGCCGGTGACCCGTTCCACCATCTCGGGCGTATAGCGGGCATAATGCCGCCGCAAAATTTGATAGACGCAGTTCGGGTGCTGCAGCGTCCGGTCCTCCGGAGGCGGGCTCTCGGTCATGCCCTCCGAAGTCTCCTCCCGGCTCTCCTGGGTCTGCACCCGGTGCTCGGCGATGGAAGATGGAACCCGTTTGCCTTTGTATTGCCAAGTATCGTGGGTGTAGGACGATGTTTCCGGGTCGAAGCCCGAGAAGACACCGTCATTCGCCTCCGTGTCCTCGTAGCTATCCTCGATGATATGGGCGATATTCGTGTAGTTGAGCGCAAAATCCCGAAACCAGAGATCGTTCTCCAGCAGGTGGCGGATGATGCCGCCGAGAAAGGCGATGTCCGAGCCGGGGCGGATCGGTGCATGGACATCCGCCAGCGCTGACGTGCGCGTGAACCGGGGGTCGACGTGGATGATCGTGGCGCCGCGCCGTTGCGCCTCGACGACGAACCGGAACGCGACCGGATGGTTCTCCGCCATGTTGGAGCCCATCACGACGATGCAGTCGGAATTCGCCAGGTCCCAGAGGGCCATGGTGGCTGCGCCGCGTCCAAAAGACGAGCCCAAACTGGGCACCGAAGAGGAGTGTCAGATGCGAGCCTGGTTCTCGATGTTCACTATGCCCAGGCCGCCGCCTAACAACTTTTTGATGAGGTAATTCTCCTCATTGTCCATGGTAGCGCCGCCGAGGGAGCCGATCCCCATCGTATGATTGATGATCCGGCCGTCGGGGAGGGCTTCGGCAAAGGTGTCGTCACGGGATTGCTTCGTCAGCTGCGCGATGCGCTCCATCGCCCAGTCGAGTGGCCTCACCTCCCACTCAGTCGAGCGGGGCCTGCGGTAGAGAACCGTATTGATGCGCTCCGGCGACAGGAGCATGCCGAGGGTTCCAGCGCCCTTGGGGCAGAGCGTGCCTTGGTTGACAGGACTGCGCGGGTCGCCCTCGATGTGAATCGGCTTGCCGTTCTTAGAATAGATGAGCTGAGCGCACCCGACTGCGCAGAAGGGGCAGATGCTCGTCGCGACCGTGTCGGCCTGTTCCAGCCGAGGACGCAACGTGCGCGACATGGCGCTCTCCGCGGCCTTAGACATTGGGCTTTCGCCCGCCAATTGCCGGGGAATGCTCCAATCTTTCACGAAGCCGGCGACCCGGCTGGTGAGGTTCTTGCGAAGCTTTCGCGTCATGGGCTCCTCCTGCCCTCATTCAACCGCGACAATGACGCGGGTTCTCATTTGTTCCCTAGCGGACCGGATTGCATATGGGCTGTCCGAACCATCGCCCCAGTCCCGAGTTAGGGAAATTGAGCGGCTTGGCTGCGGGACTTCCGAGGACAGAATGGAAACGATCGACGGGCTCATCACGATCGTGCAGGAAAGCCGCTTCCAGCTGACCGACGACGCCGGCGTATCCCATCTCTTCATTCTCAGCTATAAGGCGGCCGCCGAGCCGGAGCAGCTTTCGCCATTGCAAAAGCGCCAGGCGCGGGTGAGGGTCACATGCTCCGCCCATGAGGGCCCGACCGGCCGCATCGCCTATTCCATCGCTCTCATCGGAGATACGCCGCGACAATCTAGGGAGCACCGCCCGTGAGAATGCATCCTCGCGTCCAGGACTATGCGCAGTCCACCCTCGACTCCCTCATCCCCGACGAATCCGAGCTGACCGCAGGCGTCGTTATCGAGCCCGGCAGGTCCTACGGCTTCTTCACCGACACGACGGTCTGTATCGGCTGCAAGGCCTGCGAGGTGGCCTGCAAGGAGTGGAACAACCTTCCGGCCGACAACATGGGCCTGACCGGGCAGAGCTACGACAACACCGGCGCCCTTTCGGCCAACACCTGGCGCCATGTGAGCTTCATTGAGACCTCCGGCAGGACCGGTGTCCGACAGAACGACCAGAACCGCTTCCAGAGCGGGTGGCTGATGATGAGCGACGTCTGCAAGCACTGCCACAATGCCCCCTGCCTGGAGGCCTGTCCGACCGGCGCGATCTTCAAGACCGAGTTCGATACGGTCGTCGTCCAGCAGGACATCTGCAACGGCTGCGGCTACTGCGTGCCGGCTTGCCCGTTCGGGGTCGTCGACTTGAACCCGGACGACGGCAAGGCCCATAAATGCACCCTGTGCTACGACCGTCTCAAAGGCGGCCTCGAGCCCGCCTGCGCCAAAGCCTGCCCGACCGACTCGATCCAGTTTGGGGAGATCGGCAGCCTCCAGCAGCGCGCCCGCGAGCGCGTAGAGCACCTGCATGAGGCCGGCGTAACGAGCGCCTATCTCTACGGCACGCCGGGAGCACCCGGTGCGACCGGGGATCTCCGATACCTCAACGCCTTCTTTCTGCTGACCGAGCGTCCCGAGGTCTACAATCTGCCGGTGGCACCGACCCGTCCGTCCAACCGGGTCGCGCCGAGCCTCGCCTCGGGGCTTGCGGCGGTCGCAGGACTGGCCGTCGTCGCCGCCTTGCTGTTCTCCAGCGGAAACCGGGAGGGCCGCGATGCCTGACAGGACTGCGGTGCTAGCAAGCGACAGGCGCGAGTTCGACTATCTGCCCTCCGCGTCAGGCCAGTGGTCTCCCAAGGATTCGCACTGGGACGGAACGACCTATTATGGACGCCCGCAGGTAAAGGCGGCTCCGTTCAACAACTGGGTTGTCGGGGGATATATCTTTCTCGCCGGGCTTTCGGGAGCCTCGGCCCTGATCGCGGCGCTCGCGGAGCAGTCTCTTGGCGGCCAAGCACGGGACGCAGTGCGGCGCGGCCGCTACCTGTCGCTCCTGGCACCGACAATCGGCTCGGGCCTGCTGATCTATGACCTGCATACGCCGCATCGCTTCTACAACATGCTGCGCATCGCCAAGAGCACATCGCCGATGTCGATCGGCACGTGGAACCTCGTGAGCTTCAGCGCCCTCGCCTTCTCGGCGGCCTTGGCGCAGGTCCTGTCCGATGTCTTCCCGCGTGCCGGATGGCTGCGGGCGAGTGCGGCCGCCGTGCAGCTCCCGACCGCCGTGGCCGGCGCGGGGCTCTCGACCTACACGGCTGCTCTGCTGGCGGCCACGAGCACTCCCACGTGGGCGGCAGCCCCGCGCGCACTGGCGATCCGCTTCGGCGCATCCTCGATAGCATCGTCCGCAGCCGCCCTGTCTCTGACGGAGCAGTCGCCACGCGTCCGTCGAAAGCTCGATCTGTTCGCCTTTGCAGGTCTTGCAGTCGAGTTGGCCGCCACCGTCGCCGAGCGTCGGACGCATCACCGTAAAGGTGTCGCAGCGGCCGCGGAGAGCCGCTGGGCAACCATGGAGAAGGTTGGCGCAACCGGACTCGGCACTCTCCTGCCGCTCGGCCTCTATGCAGCTTCGCTAGCGATGTCGCAGCAGCGCGGACGGACCGCTTCAACCTTTGCCGCGCTGGCGGTTCTCACCGGCAGCGCCTTGCTGCGGGTCTCTACGATGGCGATCGGAGACGAATCGGCGAGCCGGCCCGACGTCAGCCTTCGTTTCAGCCAGCCCAACAATCTCCCAGAAGCCGAGCCGAGCAACCGGATTGGCGTACAGGTCGACCGCCTGGGTGCCTCCCGACGCGGTTGAGTCCGGCAGCGAACGGGCCTTAGTCGAGTCCATCATCTGTTGCTTGCGTACTGGTGGCTCTGACGACCACGAGGGCCACTACCTGTCTGGATGCGAGACCTCCTTGGCGGCAGCAACGACTTGGAGGGCTGGCGGCAAAGCGTCTGAATCGGGCGGCTTGAAGCGTCGGTTGGCCAGCGTCGGCTCGGCGGCCAGGCGGCTTTGCACGAC
>JAFAAP010000127.1 GCA_023426505.1 Pseudomonadota bacterium | reverse complement strand
CCTCACACCGGCGTCATCCTGCCAAGAAGGGCCGCGTGCCGTCAGGTGGAGCGCCGCGTCTGCCGCGCCGAGGCGTCTTCGTGCTCGGTGCCAGCGCTGCCTGATGCATCCTGGCCGCCTTGAACGCTCCGGGTGTCCTGGCCACTGGACCCACGTCCCTGCACCTGGATGCGGCGCGAGCGCTCCTGCCGCCCGGCCTTGGGCACCGTCACGGTGAGCACGCCGTTCTCAAAGTGTGCCTGAACCTGCTTCGGATCGACCTGGAAGGGCAGCCGCAGCGAGCGCTGGAAGGTTCCGTAGGAGCACTCGACGAAGTGGAAGGCCTCTTTCTCATCCTTGCGCTCGAACCTCTTCTCGCCCCTGATGGTGAGCACGTCGTCGTCGAGGCTGACGTCGATGTCCTGCTCGGCGACGCCGGGCAGCTCGGCCATGATGCGGAGCTCCTTCTCCGTCTCTGACACGTTCACGCTGGCGTTGATGAAGGATCCAACGTTGCCCGGGCCCTGGCTGCCGCTCATGGCAGGCGGTCCGCTGCCGCGCAGCACGTCGTCGAACAAGCGGTTCATCTCGCGGTGGAGCGACAGGAAGGGATCATTCCCGCCGAGCACGCCGAAGCCGGGGCGGGACGTGGTGAGGGGATTGCGGGCCATGGTTGATTACCTCCTTCGAAGTCATGATCACTCCGCACAGGCGAGGAGGCTGGTCGTCGCTCTTCGCGTCTCGCGCGGAGCAGTGCAGGAAAATGTCGCCGCGGATTTTCAGGTTCCGCGCCGTCGAACATCCGAGGGGGCACCTCCATCGGTCCTAAACGGTCTTCGGCGGCAAGCACGCACAAGAAGCCCCGTTCAGTCGCCCGAACGGGGCCAAGTCGCGGAGACGGGTCAAGGATCATGCGCAAGTCAGGTTGCCTCCACACGGATTCAACCGCACATCCTCTTCAGCGTTCCTCTGCGGGAATGTGGCATTGTGGCATCCGGAGAACGTGCAGTGGACGAAAGCTTCTCACCTGTGATCTTCCTCTATGGCCTAGCCATCGTCCTTGGGATGAGCAAGGCCTGCACGCTGCTGATCTGGCGCACTCTCCCGAAGCCGAGACCGCGGCTGCGGCAGGACCTGAAGGAGGCGTGGCAGTACCGAACCCTGCGAACGCACGTCGAGAACAAGCCTGATCATCCGCCCGGCGACCCGGAGCCTCAGGTTCAGGCAGCCACTGACGCAGTGCGCGAGCCGTGACCCGGCACCATGGGCACGGCTCTTCGTTTGGCGGAGACGCAGCCTACTTGCGCGTGTTGTCGTCGTACACGCGGGGTCGGCCGTCAGGGGTCGTGGACGAGGATGCCGACGTGCCAGTCATGTTGGCCGTCGTGATGCGTGACCGCCCACGCATGAAGTACCAGACGATTGCGGCGACGATCAGCAGAGCAATGATGATCCACAGCCACGACATCCCGCCACCGCCATTGGTCGCAGGGGTGGCTGGTGCCCCGGATCCTGCGGGCGGTGTAGCCTGGGCAAGAGCGCCGCTCACCCAGACGAGCATCATGACCACCGGTACGTAGAGTCTCTTGTGCATCAGGGTTCTCCTCCAACGCAGCGGGATGAGAATCAACGTTGACCCACATCCTCCGTTCCGGTGAGGCCAAAGCAGGGCTGTACTGGGCAGGAATCCGAGTGTCCTGAAGGCTATTGCCAGGGTACCTGCCGACAGCGAGGAACTCCTCGGTCGAGCGCCCGTTGGCCATCGTTCACGCGAGACAGGCCATGAGCGATCCGGCCCTCCCTTCCCGCCCCAACCGAGGACAACGAGGAGGTCGTTCCCGTGCTCGAGGATGCACTGAGAAGCGCGCCCCCCACCGCGTCCGAGGAGGTCATCCCGCTCGTGGAGGAGACCGCTGTTGTCGGCAAGCGGGAGGTCGTGACCGGGCGAGTGCGGGTCCGCACCGTTACCGATGCCATCGAGGAACGGGCACATCCGGACGTGCAGCACGAGACGGTAGAGATCACCCGCGTACCCGTCGACAGGGTGGTCGAAACCGCACCTGAGATCAGGACAGAAGGCGATGTGACGATCGTGCCTGTGATTGAGAAGCGCTTCGTGCTCAAGGAGGAACTGCACATCCGACGCCGCGCCTCGACTGAGACCGTGGAGCTGCCGATCACCCTGCGCAAGCAACGCGCCGTCGTCAAGCGCACCGATCCTGAAGGTCCCGCTCCCGAGGGTCCGCCAACCTAAGCCCTGGCAGGTTCCAGGAACCGAGGCCCGGAGTCTGCCGGGCCTCGGGGTTGCGATCAGACCTTGCGATCAGTCGAGCCTATGCCTTGAACGTTGCGCTCGTCCTCGACGTCGACCTCGGTCCTGCGCACGGTGTCGGACACGGTCTCGGTGCGCTCCTCCACGTCCCTGCGGACGACGAGTTCCTCGGTCACACGGGCTTGCTTGGAGACCACGGCCGCCTCGCGGCGCTCCTCGGCCTCAATCGTGCGGTCGCGGAAAGCCTCGTCCGCATCACCCAAGGGGCGGTCGACCGGACGCCGCTCCACGTGGACGCGCTCCTCGCGCAGGCTCACCTGCTCCTGCACGGGACGCTCCACCACACGGGAGTTGATGCACACGCGCCCGCCACCCACGTCGCGCTTGCCAACATGGAGTTCCTCCTCGACCACCAGTATGATCTCGTCACGATCCGATGCGTCGGTCCTGTCGGCAAGGGAGTTGCGTCCGGCCATGGAGGCATCGGTCGTGTTGGAAGTCCCCGTGAGTCTGCTCGTTGTTCCTGTCGCGGCTGAGCCAAGTCCAGATGTGCCACCGGAGGTAGAGGCCTCATAGCCCTGCCATCCTTCCGAGCGCCAGGTCGTCTGCTGCTCGTCGAGGTCGAGGAGCCCCTCGCCGTCGAGAATGTCGATCACCCTGTCCGCCTCGTGCTCATCGCATTCCACGGCGAGGAGTGAGCCGCCGCGGCGCACGCCTTCGGCATAGGCATGAGCATCGGAGCGCGGCACGCCAGTGTCATCCAGATCGTCGATCAGATCTTCGGAGACATCCGTGTAGACGTCGATGTCACTGCGCGGGATGCCGGTCTAGTCCAGGCGGCTGACTATCGCGGCGGCTTTCTCCTGGTCCTGGTAGAGGCACGTAACAGTCTTGGTCATCGCATTGCTCTCCTGAAGGGTTTATCTCTGAGCTGGAACCGTGATGCCCAGGCAAGCCGGGAACGCGGGGCCGCAGGTTCGTTCCGGTCCTCGACAGGACAATTGACTGACCGGAAGCGCGGCAGAGCGGGCTGGTGGCCCGGCCATCGCACTTACCACTGTAGCGCACCCATGCCGGCTCCCGGCATGGATGGGGCATCGTGGCCGCGCCTCTCAGCGGAGGTGATCCATGCGGGCAGGGCTTGGCCGTGTGAGTCCGGGAAAGGCCGTAGGAAAGGTTCGACTGTCGCTGTCCCGAGCAGGAGCTTAGAGGCTGGTGGGCAATGTTATTGCTCGATCTAAGTAGTTGATTCAGCATAGGTTTGGGGCTGGGCCGCTGAGGCGGATGCGGGCTGTTTGATGATCCGGGAGCCCCGCCATGGATGTCTGTTCCTACGCCAGCGATCTCACTGATGCCGAATGGGCGCGGCTCGCGCCACTGATCCCCCGCAGCCATCCCGCCGGGCCGCGACAGATGCATCCCCTCCGACGGATCATCGATGCCATCTTCTCTCTGCTGCGCACCGGAGCGCAGTGGCGGCTGCTGCCGCACGAGTACCCTCCGCGTTACGCCGTGTTCTCCCACTCTGCGCAGTGGCGCGAGAACGGCACGTGGGAGCACATCAATCAGGCCCTGCGCGAGAGCTATCGCTGTAAGATCGGCCGCGCACCGCAGCCGACCGCCGCGATCATCGACAGCCAGGCGGTCAAGACCACCGAGATGGGAGGGCCGCGCGGGTACGATGGCGGCAAGAAGATCAAGGGCCGCAAGCGCCATCTTCGCGTTGATCCGCAAGGCAATCTGCTGAAGAACAGCATTCATCCCGCCGACATCCATGACCGTGCTGGCGCTGAGATCCTGTTGGAGGGTCTGCGGCATCTGTTCCCCGCCATCAAACCGGTGTGGGCGGACACGGCTTACCGCGGATTGCGGAACGGGCTCCAGAAGGCTCTGGGCTGGCGATTATCGATCCCGCAACACTGGTGGAGCGGCGGCGTCTGGATGCGAGCTGACACGGAGCCGCCGGCGCGCCCGAGCGGCTTTCAGGTGCTCGCGCGAAGGTGGGTTGTTGAACGAACGATCGGTTGGCTCACCACCAACCGGCGGCT
>JAFAAP010000064.1 GCA_023426505.1 Pseudomonadota bacterium | reverse complement strand
TGCCGCTGGCGAAGGAGAAGATGATCGCAGCTTGAACACAGCATCGGACAGAGAGGCCCGACCAACTCTCGGACGCCAAGTGTCAGATCAAATACCGACTACTACACCGAAGTGCGACTGATCGGTTTCTGGTGAAGCGCGCCACAAGGCGGCGCCTGACTGGAAGGACAGGAATTGGCACTGGGCAATAGGCCAATGGTCCGCTTGAGCTACGAACACCGGACGCTCTGGAGGGCAGGCGAACTCTACTTCCTGACCCCAAGCGGCCGTTCACACTCACGTTGTGCTTGGCAGCATCTGACAGCGTCGATAAACGACCCCGCCTCTGGTCCATTGTGACATGGGCTGTTAACTGTGTCGCATGGCTACACCGAGTTGGCGTACCCTCAATGATCTCATGCCTTTGTTGACATAGATCAAGGCTCAGACCTGAACGCCAAAGGACGATGCCTTTCTGTGAGTAAGTGCGCGTGTTTCGGCTTCAACCCCTTGGGGGAGCGCCATGACCCTGCTCGACGCCCAAGCGCTTTACGACAATCACGCCTTCCAGAACGCCCTGCCCGTGCCCGACGTGATCGACGCGACCAGGCGCAAGACGGTCACCCTGCAAGTGCAGGAGTTCAACCAGTTCCTCGGCTTGTATGACGAGAGTGGACAGCCGCTCTCCACCACCGTCTGGGGCTATGGCACGGGCGCATCAGGCCAGAAGGCTAGCTATCCCGGCCCGACCATCATTGCCTCCAAGGATCAGCCCGTCACCGTGAACTGGCAGAACAAGCTTCCCGTCGAGGGCCACCTGCTGCCGGTGGACACGTCCCTCCACATGGCCGAACCGGTCCGCCGGCCCTTGAGCGAGGGCTTCATCCCGATCGTGACGCACCTCCATGGAGGTCACAACAGGTCGGCATACGACGGCCTGCCGGACCAGTGGTTCACCCAGAGCGGTGGCGGATCGGGCGGTACAGGTCCCCGTGAGGTCGGACCGAAGTTCGTCTCCTCGTCCATGACCTACGATAACGACCAGCAGTCCGCCACGCTCTGGTATCATGACCACACCCTCGGCATGACGCGGCTCAACGTCTACACGGGGTTGGCCGGGTTCTATCTGTTGCAGGATCAGAACCGCACCAATCTCGTGAAGCAGGGCGTCCTTCCTGATGCCGCGCACGACTTCGGCATGGCCATCCAGGACCGGGCCTTCACCAGCGATGGGCAGCTTTATTACCCCGCCTACAGGAACGATCCGCTGCCCGGGACCGATGACACGGTCCGGGATATCGTCCCGCAGGCCTTCTATGACGCCAAGGGTGAGGTTGCTCCCTCCGCGGTTCCTGAATTCTTTGGCGACACAATCCTTGTGAACGGCATGGCGTGGCCGAAGATGGACGTGGCCAAGGGGGATTATGAGTTCCGCCTGCTCAACGGGTCTGACTCGCGGTTCTATGTCCTCAAGATCGACAACCCAAACGTAGCCGTCCACCTTGTCGGCACAGATGGCGGACTGCTGCCGAAGGCCAAAATCCTGATCGACGGGGATGGCGTGCAGGAAAGTAACGAATACCTTGTGCTGGCGCCTGGCGACCGCGCCGAACTGGTCTTCGACTTCAGTAAGGTCGCAGCCGGGCAGACGGTCCACCTTCAGAACGTTGGGCCGAAGTTCGAGCCGTTCAAGGGCCTTACGGATGATGGGTTGCTCATGGGGGGTGCAGAGGCGGCGACTGCGAATGATCCCGTTGGCAACATCATGCAGTTCAACGTCAACGGTGCGCTGAAGCCGTACGATGCTACCGTTAAGGATGGCACTGTTCTGGTAAGGAGCTTTGAGAATCTCGCGAAGGATGGGAACAACGACGGCGTTGCGGATGCCGCAAGCCACGTGCGCAAGGTTGGCCTGTTCGAGGGCGAGGACCAGTACGGGCGGGTGACGCCGACCCTAGGCAAGGCGGAAGCGGGAAGCCTCATAACGGACAAGATGTCGACAGGCGATTTTGGGCCTCTGATGTGGGATGCACCGACGACGGAGAAGCCGCTTCTTGGCTCGACCGAAGACTGGCAGGTGTTCAACTTCACGGCCGATAGCCACCCGATCCACCTCCATCTGACGCAGTACCAAGTGGTCGAGAAACGCCACATTGACTTCCAAGACACGGATGAGAACGGGGTTCCTGACGACACGAACCACGACGGAAAGGTCACCTACGGGACTGGATCAGCTCCCGACTACACGCAAGCCGACATCTGGATCGGAGAGAAGGTGAACCTGCGGCCTGAGGAAACCGGCTGGCAAGACACGGTGCATGTGGACCCAGGCACGATGATGTCGATTGTGGCGACGTTCGACAAGCCGGGCGAATACGTCTGGCACTGCCACATCCTCTCGCACGAGGACAACGAGATGATGCGGCCGTTCACGGTCGTCACCGATCCGAACGCAATCCTGTAGGTGAGCAACGGGGGCGCACACGGCCCCACAGCATCTCGCACCACTGCCGCACGGACGTCTCAGTCGACGGGAGGTGGACGCTCCCTCTGGCCAAGAGCTTAACCTTTTCAACCGGGGTCTCATTCTCAGCTTAAATATGGAAAGGGCCGGTCCTAGCACGAGGCAGACGACGGTCGGATGTCCGTCGGAATAAGATAAGCTGACGTTAATCAGGCCATACTCAACGGTTCAGTTTGACGCTGAGCCGACGTACACCGAATTCCGAATGATGGCCTAACCGGGTTACTCGGCCCTCGTCCCACCAGTCTCAGACTGCCGCCCAGCCGCCGTCCATAGTGTAAGCGGCTCCCGTAATCGTCCGAGCATGAGAGCCACAGAGGAATACCGTGAGGGCACCTATGCTCTCGATTGACGAGAACTCGTGCATCGGTTGCTTCGCCCGCAGCAGGTCCATGCGGGCTTCTGCCGACGACATCCTGGATGCTGTAGCCTTTGCTTCCACCTGCCGTTGAACAAGCTCTGTCAGCACCCAGCCGGGGCAGATCGCATTGCACGTGATGCCATCGTTGGCAGTCTCCAGGGCAACAACCTTGGTCAACCCCAGCAGACCATGCTTGGCCGACACGTAGGCGCATTTGTTTGGGCTTGCGACAAGGCCGTGAACCGACGCGATGTTGATGACACGCCCCCATCCCTGTGCACGCATGCCCGGCAGGACCGCCTTGGTGGCGCGGAATGCCGCGCTCAGGTTAAGCGACAAAACTTCATCCCAACTCGCGTCAGCGAATGTTTCGACCGGGGCAACATGCTGGATCCCAGCATTGTTGACCAGGATATCGACTGTGCCGAACTGCTCTTGCGCGAACCCGACAAGCCGCTCTGCATGGCTGCTCTTCCGAAGGTCCGCCGCATGATACCGAGCCTCGATGTTCCAGGCCGTGGCGATCGCGTCCGCGAGGCGATCCCCCACCTCGCCAGGTCCGCGGCCATTGAGGACAAGGTTGCAGCCCGCCTCGGCTAGGGCACGGGCGATCCCCTCGCCGATGCCTCTCGTCGAGCCGGTGACGATGGCGGTGCGGCCCGCAAGCGGGCGAAGGGCCTGTTGCATCACAGGTTCAGCGGTGAGTCTGGGCGCTTCAAGCGGAGGCATGATGGCGTGCATGGATCGGGTCCTCAGGCTTTCGGAGGCACTGACACGGCGGCAGGGCTCACGGATGGCTTGTGTCTGCCGGCAACCCCGAGAAGGCGGGCTCTCGCGCTGATAACGCCTTTGATGGCGAGCGGCAGGGCCAGGACCGGAAGCACGCATGCGGCTACATAAGCCTCCGTGGCCGCGGGCAGGGCCGATCCGGCCGCGGCCCAGGCCAGGGTAACGTTGCGGTTGCCGCTCACCAGCCCGATCGTGAACGCGTCCCTGACGCCCCAGGACGCAAACAGGAGAGAGCCCACGAATCCTGCCCCCAGGTTGACGCCGATGGCCGCCATGGCGAAGACGGTGAACGCGCCGGGGTTGCTGGCCCAATGGGCACGAATGCCGCTCATCATGGCAAGGCCCACAATCATGAGGCCGACAACGGCCACGCCGGCCGCGGCTACCTGGTCCGGCAGAACCGTCTCGACCCTGTGGCGCCAATGCCGCGCCGCCTGCGCCAGGGCAGCGGCGGAGCCAATGATCACGGCCAAACGCCAGGCGAGATGGGTCATGTCGACCGCGACGCCGACGCCGAAAGCCGTCGCGAACGCCGGCATGGACAGGGGCGCCACCAGCGTCAACGCAATGGAGGCCAGCAGAGCAAGGCGCGGCTGGAGGCCGAGCATCGCTGCGATCGCGGCGGCACTGCCGACGGGAGGCGCGAGCACCGAGAGAAGGACACCTGCCTCCAGGGCTGGATCAAGGCGGAGTTGGAATACGAGGACCGCCGCGATCAGCGGCACGCCAAGGCCGACCCACGCCAGGGCCAGGAGAATGCGCCACCAGCCCAGGGACTTCTCGGCGGGCGCGAGGCTTGCGCTCAGGAAGGATCCCAAGGTGAGCAGGAAGGCCGATATGGGCAACACCTGGTAGGCTGCCGTCGCGAGCGGAGCGAAAGCCGCTCCCAACGCCATCGAGAGCACCAGCAGGGCAGGCCCGCGACGGCCGATGCAAGAGAGGCCTTGGCCAAGAGAGTGCATGGCAAGCTCCGTTGCCATGCGCCGAACCGGGCGCATGGCCGCAGTACAGGGGGATAGACGTTGGGCGATCAGACGCCGAGCACGCACGCATTTGACCGGGGCCCCAGTCGTATCTTGCTCTTGCGTCGCATTCCGGAAAGCCGTGGGAGGCGACGCATGGGACGAAGCGTGCATCGAGATTGCCGAAGTCAGGCGGTTCCCGCATCCGCCGTTCGGGGGATGCAGGAATCGGGCGTAATGGTGTTATTGTTCCGTTTGGCAGTTGCAGCCGCAGCCCGAATGGGCCGGGGAAGGTGGCTCGGGGGCCTTGTCACGGAGGTTTGCTCCATGTCGGAAGGTCAGCTTCTTGCCCTCACGGAGGAAATCTATGACGCGGCCGCAGGCGGCACTCCCTGGGCCGCGATTGGCCAGGGTTTGTCGAGGCTGGTCCATGCGAGCAATGGCTGGCTCTGCGTCACAGATCATCAAGGCGAGAACGCCAGCCTCCTCTACCGTGCAAACTACCCCGATAAGGAAATAGCCGCCTATCAGGCCTATTACCGCCACGTTGACTTATGGACCATTCGCACGGCCCAAGCCGTCCGCCGCGCCGACCTCTCCGCTCCGCCGAGAGCAAGGACCAGCGGCTTCCTGGTCCCCGATGCCGAGTATGTGCGAAGCGAATTTTATGCTGATCTGGGGCGGCACGTCGGGTTGCGGCACGTCGTTGGGACGGTGATGCCCGTTGGAGCTGCCGGTCTGATGCCCGTCTGCCTGCACCGGGCAGACGATGAAGCACCTTTCGAGCAAACTGATGCGCGGCTTCTGGATCAGTTGCTTCCGCATCTGCGCCGCGCGATGCAACTGCGACATCGGCTTCGTCCAGACCCGACTTCCGCTTCGGCAGCCTCATCGGCACTTGATGCGCTCGCGAATGCGGTCGTGGTCGTCGATGCGGATCTGAGGATCATCCTAGCAAACGCCGCGGCTGAGGCGCTGGCGGGCGGGCGGGCGGGTTTGAGGATTGTCGACCAGAAGGTCGGGCCGGGCCCACGTGGCAGGACGTTGACGGCCCTGCACCACAAGGACCAGAGCGCCCTGAGCACGCTTGTGCAGGCGACCGCCCTGCGTGGAGCCCCGGGAGGGGGCCTGCGTGTGCGGGATGCCGCTCTTACTCCACGGCTTGCCGTCTTAGTGAGCCCTCTGCCGTGTCGGCTTTCCGACGGGTACAATGGGCTGTCTGGGCGTGTGCCCGGGAGAGCCCTGATCCTCCTGCGGGATCTTAGCGATGCCTCACGTGCGCCGGATCCGGACCTGCTGCGTCGTCTGTTTGGCCTGACCCGAGCGGAAGCGGAGGTGGCCTGCGCCCTTTACGGCGGCGCCACCAAGGGCGCTGTGGCGGCTATGCGCGGCTCGCGAGAATCCACAATCCGGAGCCAGGTCGATGCGATCCTCCTCAAGACCGGCGCAGTGAACCTTCGCGATCTCGAACGGCTCCTTGCCAGCTTGCGCTGAAGGTCGAACCGAGCGACCACTGCGGTCAGAGGTCATAATGTCGGCCAATGGCCGATTTTGTCAAAAACCGTCGGGCGCTGCCTCGTCTATCTCGTGCTGGTGTCAGGGTGCCGGACCAGACCCAGCACACCCTATGCTGCAGATTCCGATCTCGTTCCGCCAGAGATTCCGAGGTGAAGCTTACCACCGCTCCGAGACAAGCCCCGCCACCATTCCGATTATTGTCCGGCGAAGGGCCGAGATAGCGTCGACAGGATGTTCCCGGGGTCCGTCGACCAGGCATGAAGGCTCGATTGTTACAGACAAGGAACGGCTGGGCCTGTCTCACACCAGCGTGCAGCGAATCTGGCAGGCGCATGGTCACAAGCCCATGAGGCGAGGATGCGGCGGTTGAGTTCGCTTGTGAACCCACACGGATCGGCACGGCGCTTGTCACTGTGAAATCTTGGGCCGTTGCGCCAGCCCAGCTGATCTTATGATAGTTACCGCCGAGCCACCAATGTGCTCGGCTTCACGCGTGCAGGAAAGTCATCCGAGAAGCCTTGGCATGCGCGCCCGCCGGAATATGCCTCTTCGGGATAGCTTCTGCTTCCGAGTAGGCAGCAGGCTCTCCCATTCAGCTACTGGCCCTTGTGGAGTGGCGTGCTACCGTTCGGTCGTCCACCCCAAAACGGAGGTGACAATGCAGCTAGCGCCAATGGAGCGTTTCGTTGTCTTCCAAGTCCTGAGTGAGTGGCTGGTCACGTATGCAGATCGCGCCCAGATCTCTTATTCCACGCGCGAGGAAGCCGAGACGTCAGCCTTCCAGGCCGCAGACGCTTTGGCCACTCAAGGCCACGCTGTGTCCGTCGTGATCTTGCCAGCTCAGCCTGACGCCGATGACGAGCACCCGACGCTTCTGGCGGAGTGGGCTCCTCAGGTGACGTCCAACCGAACTTCCTCACTGCTTCTGAGTTCGCGCGAACGGGCAATAGTGAGCAATAGCGGCGAAAGCTGCTCCGAGCAGAGTGCCTGACGCTTCACCAATCATTCGGCAGGCGGCCAGGGCACTTGGAACAGAGTTCTGGACGATTTCAGATGCAGGCCGTCTGGCCTGCCGTGCGGTTTTAGATGCCGTAATGGGCCTGCCGCTCGCGCAGTAGCGGAGCGGGGTGGCTGCCCCTCAGAGTGATGGTGTTAAGATGGGGTCCGAGAGGATCGGACCCAAGCATCATGAGGGACAGCCATGGACGGCCGTGCCGGGATAACGTGTCTTTGGAACTCAGCAGCGTCTGCATCCTCGATGCCGCGAACAGTTCGCCACGCGGGTGCGCGTCCTCACGGCTGGTCATACGACCTTGGAGAAGACCGCCGAGGCCATGGCGCGAGCCAGAGAGGCTCTGCAGACGGAGTTCACTCGGTTGGCTCGGGCTATGCTGGCGATCGCCCGGAAGAACAAGGTGTGCCGGCGGCTGATGAGCACGACAGGCGTCGGCGGGCTGGTTGCGGTCACCTTCACATCTGCAGTCGATTATCCTGAGCGCTGCTCGCGCTCGCGAGCCGTGGGAGCGCATTTTGGCCTGACGCCAAAGGAGTACCCGTCGGGCGAGACCGACATCACACGAGCGGTGAGCCGGGTGGGCGATCAGATGGTGCGCATAACGCTGTATGAAGGGGTCCACCTCCTGCTGACGCGGGCCGTGTGCTTCTCGGCGCTCAAGCGCTGAGCGCTGAGATGACCGAGCGTCATTGCCCCCTCACCGTGGAGGGTATGCCGTCCTCTCGTCCAGAGAGGGTGTCGCTGCCCTGCGGCAGAGAATGTCGTATCCACCCAGCCCTTTGATTACGTCGGGACCTTTCGCCTACGAGGCGGTCGTGGAACGGGCTGCCGGTGAGGGCCACACTCGGCAGTTGGTCGGATTGAATGGCCTGAGCGGCGAGAAGTGGAATCAGCGACTGCCCCGAAATCATAGTTTCTCCATTACCAATTCATCTGAGCTGGACTTTGGCCATTTCAGGTGGGGAAGCATGCAGCGTCTGTGAGGCGGTTGAGCAGAGCCCGCGGGATTTTCACCTGATCCCGGTCGTGCCGGGACATGTCAAAACTGGCGCTCCACAGTTTGGCGCGGACGATCGCCAGAGCATCGCTGAAGGTCAGATGAGACTTGGCATACCAGGCGGCCTGCCGAGGTTTCCAACCATCCCTGAGAGCCTCATCCGCCCATAACGTCACCAGCCAGAACAGGCCGAGCAACGCCGGCGTGGTGCGGGCAATGGCTTTGTCCGACGCTGCGTCTCGACACCTAAATGCCGACGCACCTCCGCAAACGTCACCTCGACCGACCAGCGCCGCACAAACCATCGCAGGATCTCAAGCGGATCCGCCGTCAAATCCGTGCACAAGAGAGCCTGCGGCGCGAACGCGCCGGCTTCATCCCGCACCAGCACCCAGCGGATCGGCACGCTCCTGCCTGGGTGGTACCAGAGCGCCGTGCCGGAGGCGATGGCCAGCCGTCGGTCCTGTTCCCCATACCGGCGACTGATCGTGACTTGCCGCCAGCGCGTGGCAGGATTGGTCAGCCGCTGCGCCAGGGTGGGCTGACGAGCGCCTGAGACCCGCGGCCGTCCTCTCTGGCCGGGCTGACGCAGCGGGGGCGGATCGAACAGGCGCGCATCGAGCCGCAACCGGGTGATCACCGTCAGGTGCCGCCGCACCGCGGCGAGCAACTCGATGGCCGCGTCACTCATGTCGGCCACGACGATGATCGGTCGCTCGGGCAGCCAGCGCGCAATCTGGAGCAGCATCTGGCGCGCCCAGTCCGTCAACAGCTTGTGCCGCCGTCCGCTCTCGTGGGCATAACGCTCGGAGGGCGCCAGAGCGGTCAGGACCGGCAAGGCCCAGGTGCGGGCCGCCCACGGGATCGGGGCCAGGAGCATGAGGCTGAGCCAGCGCAGGCCTGAGGCTTTGACGAAGTGGCCATGGGAGGAGCGGACCGGATCGCGGTAGATGCCACGAGCCCGGATCCGTGCCCCCAGCGCCGCTCGATGGTCTCGTCGATGGCCATCGCCACCGGTCCTTCGGGCACGAAGCTGGTGATGAGCTGATGCAGCAGCCGACACGCGAGATCGCGCGGCACCCAGCGGTTGCGGTTGAGCACGCGATGGAAGGTGGTGAAGGTGGAAATCTCGCGCAGACCCAGGATGCTCAGAGCCGAGGTCACGGTCCTGCGGCCGGGAGCCAGAATGGCGCCGGCGATCAGGACGAGCACGCCCCGCAAGGTGGGAGCCGTGAAGGCGGAGGCAAAGGGCGCGAACCATTGAAGGAGGACAGGCGCGGGTGCGGGAGGTATCATGGCACAGCTCTGAGGGACTTAAGGGCTCACCGATCAACGCCAGTGCCAGGAGAGGGCTTCCTGATGGCCGACCGTGATCGCCTCCTGGAGGGGCTCACAGCCTTCTGCCGCGTGCATGATGTGGTGGTGGAGAAGCGAGGAGGCGGCTACTCGCTGCTGAGCGGGCGCACTAGAGCGCCTGTGGCCCGGCTGCGTCCGACCGACGATCCCGAGAAGGTTCAGGTGCTGTGGTGGAATGGCGAGCGCTGGAAAGACCCTGGTCCGTTCGGCAGGCTGACGATGCCGGTCGACCAAGCCGTCGACTACATCGCCTCAGAGCCCGCGTTCTGGATCCACGTCTGACCCTCGGGCGCCATCATAAATGGCCAAAGTCCAGCTGAGTGCCTGTTTGAGAATTCACCGCAGACACAGAATATTGTAGCCCGCTCAGGCTGCGAGTCCCCTGCATTTTGCGGCTTTGACCCATTCTCAAACGGGCACTGCGCGATATCACTGCTGAAGAATCCAATAAAAAACTTCTCTTATCATTGCAGAATTTGATTCGAGTTAGGAAGTGTTTTTAGCGAAATACCGAACATTCAGAGCTATACTTGCAGGCCGCCGTAGCCGCCCCGAGCCTGATTGCGTTCGATTAATCCATTCAAGTCGGGTGGAATGAGGCATCACGGGTCGAGTGTGAACAACACCTGCTGCGGAGGGTTGCGAATGCCGGCTATTAATACGCAGCCCCGTGCACTGAGAACAGCGTTTGAAGCCATAAAGGAAGGAACCCCCGGGACGGTTTCGCACTAAGGGTGCCGCGTTCATACGCGGATTTAGCATCCCCAACCTCGGTGACGAAGGTAACGGCGACAATCAGATCAATGCCGCGCAACGCCTGCAGGGCCCGCACGAGCGGGGCCAGGGACCAATGGGGCAGGAATTCCACAATCGTCGGCTCGAGCCGCTTCACCCGTTCCTTGGCAAGCGCACGGCGTCGACCATCTCCTGCAGGACGATCTGGTGAGCGGGATAATCGAAGGTCTGCTCCTGTAGCCGGCGCAGGTAGCGCATGGTCCACCCTTCTTGCGCGGGTAGACGCGCCCATGTTTGAGCATGAAGGCGCGGACCAGCTGGCGATGCACCCACAAGCTCTCGACCGCCGCAGCGCGGGCCCGAACCAGGTCGCGTATGGCTTCGTGACCTTCTTCGGGGACCCACACCGCCGTGAGCTCGCCCGCTCGCAGAAGTTTGGCCAAGGCGATTGCATCGCGCCGGTTGGTCTTGACCCGATCGCCGGGCTGGCGCGGAATGAGCGAGGGCGCCACCACCATGCATGGATAGCCGAGACTGGTGATGAGCCGGTGCAGGCAATAGCCGGTCGGGCCGGCCTCGTAGCAAAAGTGGACGTAGTCATACTTGGACGCCAGCCGCTTCACGAAGCGCCGCATGCTCTCCGCGGAAGCATCGATCTCTCCCAGGTAGCGAACCTCGCCGCCGCGCTCGCCATCAGCGATTGCAACGGCATTGCGCGCTTTGGCAACATCGATTCCGACGAAAACCTCCGTCGACTGTCCCATGGCTCGTCCTCCTGCGGTGAGGATCGGCTCGGCCCACCCGAGCAACCCTCGGAGGCGCAGAGTAGGGCGAGCCACACACTCAACACAGGCGGAGATACAGTCTTACGGTTTACCGCCACAAGGTGGATTAACTCGAGACGCTTCTCGACAATGCCGTACACCGGGACGAAGCGATAGAGCTAATCCGCTCATTGATTGAGAAGATTGAACTCAGCCCACGCGAGGGGGGCGGTCTTGATGCGGTTCTGCACGGCGACCTCGCACGCATCTTGGTGTTGTGTTCGACCGGTCAGCAGGGGGGTTGAACAGTACAAGGCCCTTTGCGCGGCTGGCACTGGAGGGCTTTCATCATCTGTGGGATTGCGGGTGTGCAGATACAACGAAGCCCCTGACGTTGTGAGCGTTCAGGGGCTTTGTTGTGTGTTGTGGTTGCGGGGACAGGATTTGAACCTGTGACCTTCAGGTTATGAGCCTGACGAGCTACCGGGCTGCTCCA
>JAFAAP010000005.1 GCA_023426505.1 Pseudomonadota bacterium | reverse complement strand
GATCAGCTCAGGCTGCTGCCGACCGACTTCTCCAGAATCGCCCAGGCCTCGTCCCCGTATTTCTTCTTCCATTCGGCATAGAAGCCCGCCTTGCGCAGCGCCTCCCGGAAGGGCCCGGCTTCCGGATCGTTGAAGGCCATGCCTTTGGAGACGAGGTCTTCCTTCACGCCCGCATTCAGCTTCGCAACGTCGGCACGCTCGGACACCGCCGCCTCATTGAGGTGCTTGGCCACGATGGCGCGGAGATCCTCGGGCAGGCGCTCCCAGGCGCGGCGGTTCGCCAGGAACCAGAAACCGTCCCACATGTGGTTGGTCATGGAGCAGTATTTCTGTACCTCGAAGAGCTTCGCGGTCGAGATGATCGCGAGCGGGTTCTCCTGACCGTCGACGATCTTCGTCTGAAGCGCCGTGTACACTTCAGCGAAGTTGATGCTCGCTGGCGAGGAGCCGAAGGCCGTGAACATGGAGGTCCAGAGGGGGCTGACCGGCACACGGATCTTGAAGCCCTTCAGGTCCTCCGGCGTCTGGATCGGCTTGTTCGAGCTGGTGATCTGCCGGAACCCGTTGTCCCAGATCTTGTCCATCACCACCAGGTTGGCCTTCGAGATCTGCCCGCGCACATAGGCGCCGAGATCCCCGTCCATGGCCTTCCAGACCGAGTCGTAGTTCGGGAACGCAAATCCGATGCCGCTGATCGAGGCGTTCGGCACGAGCGTGGATAGGATCAGGGGCGACAGAGTGAAGAACTCCACGCCGCCGGACCGGACCTGGCTCAGCATGTCGGTGTCGGAGCCGAGCTGGTTGTTCGGGAAGATCTGGATGTCGACCCGGCCGTTCGTCTCCTGCTTGATCTTGTCCGCCGCCTCCTTGGCGCGCAGGTTCATCGGATGGCTGACCGGCAGGTTGTTGGCATATTTGTAGGTGAACTCGGCCGATTGCGCGCGAGCCCCGAAGCCGGTGACGAGCGCCGCGGAGGCTGCTCCCTGCAGAATGGTCCGGCGTGAAATGATCATGGTCGTCCTCCCTCCTGGTTATGATGCGAAGCGGCCGGCGCTACCTGACCGTGCGGGCGGCGTTCCGCCCTGCATGGCGCGCAGCAAAGGTGAGGATCCGGCAACTCCGGAGTCCATGGCGCTTCTCCCGTTTCATTCGTCATCGGCGACTCTGTCGCCTGATCGGTCCACCTTATGGATCTCTGTTTTTGAGCGAACCGGCGGAAAAGATACACGGTTGAAGGGTCATTGCAATATTCTGAGAAGCAACTTACGCTTTTTGACGAGATTTCAGATTCCACAATATGGACCCGCTGCAGGCCGTCGATATGGACGATGCTCACCATCTGGCCGAGGACCTGTCAGGCTCGCAGAGCGTGGACCGCGCCTTGCGCCTGCTGACGCTGGTCGGGCGCGGGAACGAGTTCGGTGCGTCGCTCGGCGCGATTGTGGAGCAGAGCGGCCTCAACAAGCCGACCGCGCGCCGCCTCCTCCTGGCCCTGATGCGCGCGGGGCTGGTCGAGCAGGACGAACGCACGAGGCGCTACTATCTCGGCCAGAAGACCTATGTGCTCGGCACGCTGGCCTCGCGTCGGCACGGATTGCTTGAAATCGGGATGGAGAGCCTGCGCAATCTCTCCCGCCTCACCATGGATACGAGCTTCGT
Source organism: Pseudomonadota bacterium (assembly GCA_023426505.1). Taxonomy (GTDB): domain Bacteria; phylum Pseudomonadota; class Alphaproteobacteria; order Rhizobiales; family Beijerinckiaceae; genus Microvirga. The sequence goes on along the minus strand of JAFAAP010000005.1, from coordinate 15,309 downwards.
GTCCATGCGGCGCGAGAACTACGCCGTTTGCCTGTACCGGGAGGAAGGCACCTATCCGGTCCGCACGCACGCCCTCCAGGCGGGAAACCAGCACCCCCTCGGAATCGGCGCGGGATCGCTCGCGATGCTGGCGGCGCTTCCGGATGACGAGATCGAGCGTGTCCTCGTCGAGAACCGGCCGGTCCTGGAGACCCAGTACCCCGCTTACACCATCGACCTGATCCGGGAGGATATCGGCCGGACGCGCGAACAGGGCTACGCGCTCAACCCCGGTCGCATCGTCGCCGGCTCGTGGGGGCTGGGCGTCGCCGTAAGGTTCCCGGACGGCCGCGTCGCCGGCGCGCTCAGCCTCGCGGCGATCGACAGCCGTATGACGCCCGAACGCCAGCCCGAACTCGCCCGCCTGCTGAAGGCCGAGGCCGAGCGCGTCGATGCCAAGCTGCGCCGGGTCTTTCTCTCCGGGAGCGGCTGACCATGCATCTTTCCTCGTTCGAGCATCATTCCCTGGAAGGAACGCCATGACCAGCACCCCTCCTCATCGGAACGGCGGCATCACGCCGGTGTCGAAGCGGGTCATGAACCTGTCCCACTTCCTGCGGCAGGCCGCGCGGCGGCATGGACAGGAGATCGGCTTCGTCTGGGGCGAGCGCAGCTGGACCTGGGCGGAGCTCGATCGACGGGTCGACGCCATGGCGGCAGCCCTCTCGGACAAGGGAATCGGCAAAGGCGACCGCGTTCTGGTGCAGTCGAAAAATTGCAACCAGATGTTCGAGTCGATGTTCGCGTGCTTCCGGATCGGCGCCGTCTGGGTGCCGACGAACTTCCGCCAGACGCCCGACGAGGTCGCGTATCTGGCCGAAGCCAGCGACGCACGCGCCATGATCTGCCACGCGGACTTTCCGGATCACGCGCGGGTCGTGACCGGCGCCCTCCCGGCCATCGCCTTCGTCGTCTCGATCGGCCGCTCCGATTTCGGCGAGGATTACGACGCATTGGTCGAAACCTTTTTGGGACAAGCAGCTCCGACCGCACCCGTGGAGCACGACGATCCGTGCTGGTTCTTCTTCACCTCGGGCACGACCGGACGCCCCAAGGCCGCCGTGCTGACCCACGGCCAGATGGCCTTCGTCATCACCAACCATCTCTGCGACTTGATGCCCGGCACGACGCACCGGGACGCCTCCCTCGTCGTCGCGCCCCTGTCGCATGGCGCGGGCGTGCATCAGCTCGTCCAGGTCGCGCGTGCTTCCAAGACGGTGCTGCTCTCCGGCGACCGGTTCGACATCGACGAGGCATGGCGGCTGGTGGAACGCTGGCGCATCACCAACCTCTTCACCGTGCCGACCATCGTGAAGATGCTGACCGAGCACCCTTCCGTTGATGCGCACGACCATTCCTCCCTGCGGTACGTCATCTATGCCGGGGCTCCCATGTACCGGGAGGACCAGAAGCATGCGCTGAAGAAACTCGGGAAGGTGCTGGTGCAGTATTTCGGCCTGGGAGAGGTTACGGGCAACATCACCGTTCTCCCGCCCGATCTCCATGAGCCGGAGGACGGGCCGGACGTGAAGATCGGCACCTGCGGCTACGAGCGCACCGGCATGCAGGTCTCGATCCAGGACGACCAGGGCCGCGAGGTGCCGGCGGGCGTGACGGGCGAGATCTGCGTCTGCGGCCCGGCGGTGTTCGCCGGCTACTACGACAATCCGGAGGCCAACGCGAAGGCCTTCCGCGACGGCTGGTTCCGGACCGGCGATCTCGGCCACATGGACGAGGAGGGCTTCGTCTACATCACCGGCCGGGCATCCGACATGTACATCTCAGGCGGCTCCAACGTGTACCCACGCGAAATCGAGGAGAAGATCCTCGCCCATGAGGCGGTCGCGGAGGTCGCGGTGCTCGGCGTTCCCGACAGGACCTGGGGCGAGGTCGGCGTCGCCGTCTGCGCCCTGCGCCCGGAGGCAGCGCTCGATGAGCAGGCCCTGCTCGCATGGCTCGACGGCAAGATCGCCCGCTACAAGATGCCGAAGCGCGTGATCTTCTGGGATGCCCTGCCGAAATCCGCCTACGGCAAGATCACGAAGAAGACGATCCGCGAGCAGCTCGAGGCGCAGAACTGCCTTTCGCCCGAGAACAAGCCTCCCGCGTAGCAAGGTGGGAGCATAACGGCTCGGAGCGCCTTTCAGGAAAGGAGATGCCCATGCAGGAAACGATCCTCGTCACCGGCGGTGCATCGGGCATCGGGTTTGCGATCGCCGAGGCCGTTCTCGCCAAGGGATGGCGCGCGGTGATCGTCGACCGTGAGGACCAAAGCCTGGACCGAAGCCGGGAGGCCCTGGCGACGTTCTCCGGCCGCACCCGCTTCGAGCGGCTCGACATCGCCGACGAGGCCGCGGTGGTCGATGCCTTCACGCGTCTGGAGGCCGAGGACGGGCCGATCACCGGCGTGGTGAACTCCGCCGGCATCGCCCGCGACCTGCCCTCGCTGGAAACCAGCGCCGACCTCTTCCGCCGCATCCTCGACGTCAACCTCATCGGCAGCTTCATCGTCTCGCGCGAAGCCGCCAAGCGCATGCGCGAGCGCGGCTGTGGAGCGATCGTCAACATCGCCTCGGTTTCCGGCATTCGCGGCAACATCGGCCGGGTCGCCTACGGCGCCTCGAAGGGCGGCGTAATCACCATGACGCAGGTGATGGCCGTCGAGCTCGCGCCTCTCGGCATCAGGGTCAACGCCATCGCGCCGGGGCCGATCGAGACGCCGCTCGTACGTGAGGTGCACACGGAGCAGGTTCGGGCCGAGTGGATGGCGACTGTTCCGCAGCGCCGCTACGGGCAGCCGTCGGACATCGCAAGCGCGGCGATCTTCCTTCTCGACCGGACGGCTTCGGGCTTCATCACCGGGCAGACGCTCAGTGTCGACGGCGGCTTCACGGCGGCCGGGCTGACAGGCCGACCGCCTGCATGATCAGAGCGCGGCCCTTGCCCGCAAGGCGAGGTCGGGCCGATCGGTCGTGATCTGCCGCACGGGCTGGCTCAGCCAGTATCGGAGATCGGCCTCGTCGTTCGGCACCCAGGCGCCGATCCGGTCGGACCCGAAGGCCTCCGTGAACCGATCCAGGGTATGGACCAGCAGCGCCTTCTCGACCGCCACGTAGAGGCCAGGAATGGCCTTGAGGCGTGCTAGCGCCTTGTCCAGACCGCCCAGCATCTCGACCGAGCGCCGGTCGACGGATGCGAGCACCGGAATCGACGCATCGAGAGACCTCACGGTTTCGAGCACCTCCAGCATGAAGCAGGTCAGGATCGACCTCGCCTCGAGCCCGTGCCGACGGACGGCTTTCAGCACCTCCGCCTCCATTCCCCTGTAGGCGGTTCCAACCACATCCGTCTTCAGCTCGATGTGGAGCTCAAGCGTGCTGTCACGGAGCACCTCTAGGACCTGATCGAGGCTGGGGATGCTCTCCTGGCTGTCGCGCAGGGCCGTCGCCTGGAGTTCCGCCAATGTCCGCGCAGCGACCGGTCCTGACCCGGTCGTGGTCCGTTCGAGCGTCGGATCGTGGATGACGGCAAGTTCGCCGTCCGCCGTCAGGTGCACGTCGAACTCGACGCCTTCGACGCCCAATGCGACGAGCCGGCGAAAGCCGTCGAGGCTGTTCTCAGGCCAGAGATTCCGCGCGCCGCGGTGACCGATGATCATGACCATGGGGAGAGTGCCTTACTTGCTGCTGTCGACGAGGCCGCGGACGAACCACCGCTGCATGACGAGGACCACCAGGACCGGCGGGAGCATCGCCAGGAGCGCGCCGCTCATCGCCACGTTCCAGGCCGGTTCCGTGTCAGAACGGGGAATGAGGTGCTTCACCCCGATCACGGCGGTGGCCATGTCCTTGTCGGTCGTGAAGAGCAGCGGCCAGAGGTACTGGTTCCAACCGTAGAGGAACAGGATGATCGACAGGGCGATGATGTTGGAGCGCGAGAGCGGCAGGAGAATCGTCCAGAAGAAGCGCATGGCAGAGGCGCCGTCGAGGCGCGCCGCCTCGAGCAGCTCGTCGGGAACGGTGAGGAAGAACTGCCGGAACAGGAACGTGGCCGAGGCCGAGGCGATCAGCGGCAGGATCAGCCCCTGGTAGGTGTTCAGCATGTTCCATTCGAGCGAAATCTCGATCCGGTTGCCGGAGATCCACTCCCAAAGCCCCTGGAGGTTAAGAAGGTCGATCAGCCACTGGAGCGGCAGCGCCGCGTTCGCGACGGCCTCGTAGGTCGGCACGATCCGCACCTCAACCGGCAGCATCAGCGACACGAAGATCAGCCAGAACGCCAGGATGCGGAACCGGAACCGGAAATACGTGATGGCGAAGGCGGACAGGAGCGAGATCGCGACCTTTCCGACCGTGATGCCGATCGCGACGATGAAGGAGTTCACGAGCAGCTGCCCGAAGTCGACCTTGCTCCACGCAGTCGCCAGGTTCTCCAGGAAGTGGCCGCCGGGCAGCCACGGCATCGGCACCTGCTGCACCTGCTCCATCGTCAGCGAGCCCGCGATGAAGGCGAAGTAGAGCGGCATGCAGACCAGCACGATGCCACCGATGAGGAGCAGGTGACAGATCGTCGTGAGGATGGGGGAACGTTCAACCATGATCAGATGCTGTAATTGACCTTGCGTTCGACATACTTGAACTGCAGCAGGGTCAGGAGGAGCGCGAAGGTCATCAGGAGGACCGACTGGGCCGCCGATGATCCGAGATCGAGATTGATGAATCCGTCCTGGTAGACCTTGTAGACCAGGATGTTCGTGGCCCCTGCCGGGCCGCCGCGGGTGACCGCGTCGATGATGGCGAAGGTCTCGAAGAACCCGTAGACGAAGTTCATGGTCGTGAGGAAGAAGAGCGTCGGCCCGAGGAGCGGCAGCGCGATCTGGAAGAAGCGCTTGACGGGTCCCGCGCCATCGACGGCCGCCGCTTCCATCAGCGACTTCGGCACGGCCAGCAGGCCCGCGACGAGGAAGATGTAGTCGTAGCAGATGTGCTTCCACGAGGCCGCGAGCACGACGAGGAGCATGGCGTCCCAGCCGTTGAGGTTAGGGTCCCATGCGATGCCGAGCGACTTGATGAAGAAGGCGATCGGCCCCACGGCCGGATTGAACAGAAACGCCCATATGACGCCCGCGATGACCGGCGCGATCGCATACGGCAGGAGGATCACGCCCTTGTAGGCAGACTGGAAGCGCACCACCCGGTCGGTCGCGAAGGCCAGAACGAGCGCGACGACGATCGTCACCACGTTCTGCGCCAGCGTGAACCAGATCGTGACCCAGATGGAGTTGCGATAGCTCTCGCTCGCGAAGAGTGCCGTGAAGTTGTCGAACCAGACGAAGTGGACCGTCGCGCCGAAGGGATCCGCCAGCAGGAAGGCCTGCATCAGCGCCCTAATCGAGGGAATGAAGAAGAACAGGAGGAGGATGAGGAGCTGCGGTAGGAGCAGCATGGCCGGAAGGCCGGCGGTTCGGAAGTGGGCGTGCTTCAGACCCGGTTCGAGAGTGGTTGCGACCACGTCAAATCTCCGCTCGACAGAAGGTGAAGCGGCATGGTCCGTCCTTCGGCCATGCCACTTCGGTCTCATCAGTACTTGCCCTTGTTCAGCCGCTCGTACTGGCGGAGGATCTCGTTGCCCCGCTTCACGGCGTCATCCATGGCCTGCTGCGCATCTTTCTTGCCGGCGAACAGCGCCTCGACCTCCTCACGCTGGGCGAACATGGCCTGCGTGAAGTTTCCGAAGTGGAATCCGAGGGAGTTCTCCGTCGGCGTGCCGCGGTTGAGCTGCTGGACCGCGATCTCGCGGGTCGGGCTCTCCTTGTAGTGGCCTTCCGCCTTGGCCATCTCGTAAGCCTTATTGGTCAGCGGGACATAGCCCGACGCCTTGTGCCACCAGAGCTGCGTCTCGGGCTTCGCGAGATAGTCGAAGAAGGCCGCGATCGCCTGCTCCTCCTCGGGCTTGTGGCCCTTGATCACCCAGAGAGCGGCCCCGCCGATGGTGCTGTTCTTCGGTTGGCGCCCCTCCTCCCATGGCAGGAAGGTGGCGCTCCAGGCGATCTTGGCGTTGCGCTCGATGCCGCTATGCGCTGCGGTCGAGGCGAAATAGGTGGCGCATTTGCCGGACGTGAAGAGCTGCTCCGGGCTGAAGCCCTGGCCGGCGATCTGGAGCACGCCGTCATCGAGCCACTTCTTCAGGCGCGCCACCTGCGGCACCACGAGTGTCTTGTTGTAGACGAACTCCGTGTCGAGGCCGTCATATCCGTTCGCCTTCGTGGCGTAGGGCTGGTCGTTGATGGCGCTGTAGTTCTCAATGAGGCTCCAGTGATAATCCGTCGCCAGCGCCGTTCCGCATTCGGCTGCGCCGGACTTCTTAATCGCGTAGAGCTGCTTCTCGAACTCGCCCCAGGTCTCCGCCGGCTTGTCGAACCCGGCCTTCTGGAACTGCTCCTTGTTGTAGAACAGAATCGGCGACGAGGAGTTGAAGGGCATCGCCGCCAGCTTGCCCTTGTAGGAGTAGAACCCGGCCACCGGCTTGATGAAGTCGGCCCACTCCACCTTGTGGCCGGTCTTGTCCATGAGGTCCTGCACAGGGACGATGGCGTCCGAGAGCAGCATGGTCATGAAGCCTCGCTCATAGATCTGGACGATGTGGGGCGGGCGCTTGGCGCGGTATGCCGCGATGGTGCCGTTGATCACCTCGTCGTAGTTGCCCTTGTTGATCGCGACGACCTTGTACTGGTCGTTCGATTCGTTGAACTTCTTGACCAGCTCGTCCACGCGCTCGCCGTTGACGCCGTTCATGGCGTGCCACCACTGCACCTCGACGGGCGCAGCCCAGGCCGCGGCTCCCGACATGATCAGCGCCAGCGCCCCGACCGCGGCGCGTGGCATCGTCGAAGAAATTTTCATGGCGTTTCCCTCCCTTTGATTCGTGCCCTGATGTCAGGCCGTCGCGGCACCCCGCCCCTGCCCTTCCGAACGCCGTCCCCAGAAGCCGTCATCGGCCATGAGGGCAGCGACACTCCTGTCGAACCATCCGAGATCGTCCATCAGATCCAGGATGGTGTAACGCCGGCGGATGAGCCGCGCGCGGCGATATTCCCGGGCCAGCTTCGCCAGCGGCACGCCGAGGTCGGCGGGATGCGCCGGCGCGCCCGCCTGCCGCAGCCAGCCTTCCATTTCGTCCGGCGGAACGGTGAAGCGTCGCAGGTCGTCGCGCAGAGCGGTCCAGTTCGCCGCAAGGGTCGCGAGGCGTTCGTCCCGGCGTGCCGACCGCTCCAGCTTTGCGCGCATCTCCGTGCGCGCGCTGTCGGCGATGTGCGGGTCCTGGAACGCCGCGGCGATCTCGGCCTCGACCTGCTCGGGAGAGGACGCCGCGCCTTTGGCCCGCGCGATCACGGCCTCGTCGATATCCTGCGACAGGAACCACTCGTACAGAGCCAGGATCGCGACCGTGCCGATCCCCACGCAGGCGCCGTGCGCGGCCGGCTCGCCCTCGTGGGTCAGGCGCTCCATCTCCCAGACGTGGGAGATGAGATGCTCGGCGCCGCTCGCCGGGCGCGAATTGCCGTGGGCCTGCATGGCGAAGCCGGAGACGAGGAGGCCGTTCACGAGATCGCCGAAAGCGGTAGGATCGCCGCGGCCGATCTCGGCGGGGCGCGACAGCCAGCCGCGCACATTGTCCTGCACGAGGGCGAAGGGTCCGGGGTTGATGGGCTCCTCGCCGAGGGCGTCGGCGAGCTTCCAGTCGGCGCCGGCGACGATCTTGCCGGCGAGGTCGCCGTATCCCCAGCCCGCCATGCGGCCCGGGGCGCGGGCGATCACGTCCAGGTCCGCCACGACAGCGACAGGCGGCGCGCAGTCGAGCGTGCGCTTGAAACCGTCGTCGAGCAGGGCGGCGCCCGAGGCGGCGTAGCCGTCCATGGAGGCGGCGGTCGCCACGCACACATAGGGCGTGCCGGCGAGTTCTGCCGCGTATTTCGTGAGATCGTTGAGGACGCCCGATCCGACCGCGACCGGCAGCGCTCCCCGCTCCCGGATGACGCCGGCGATGTCCCGCCCGGTCTCGGCATGCGGCTTCACGCGCGGCGCAGACTCGAGAACGATCGGTGCGCCAGCAGAGAGGCCGGCCTGCCCGAGAATGGCGAGCGCATCCTGCCCGGCGGCCTCCATCGTGTTCGGGTCCGCGACGAGAAGCAGCGGCCGGTCCCCGGCGGCACGCACGGCCTCTGGCAGGGCGGCAAGCGCACCAGGTGCGACGAACACGTGGCGCGTCGTCGTCGCCTTGCGTATCGCCTCGTTGAGAACCTGCGCCTGATCCGTCATCGATCCCTCACTAGCGATACATTTGAATAGTTTGTATTACACTTGTATGACACTGGCAACGGGATCGGTCGCGCGGCCGCCCTTTTTCATCGGAGGAAATTTGCGGATGGCGGGTTCGATATCTTGTTGCGGCCCGACCGGTGTCTCCGCATGATAGGCCTCCGTTTCAGCGCCCGTATCGCCGCCTTACTCTCGGTCTCATGATGAACTCGGCAGACAACTCCCTCGAAGCGCGCGTCGCCTGGCTCTACTTCATGGAGGGCATGACGCAGGCCGACATCGCGGAAAAGCTCGGGATGACGCGGCTTCGCGTGAACCGGATGCTCGTGGAGGCGCGCACCAGCGGCCTCGTCAGCATCACGCTCAACTCACGCTTCGCCAGCTGCGTCGAACTCGAACAGAGCCTCGTTCGCGACTTCGGCCTGAAGGATGCCGTCATCGTCCCGACGCCGGACGATCCCGATCTCGTGCCGGTCCTGCTCGGGCAGGCGACCGGCGAGTACCTGTCGAACGTCCTCGAGACGAACCGCGTCAGGGGCCTCGGCGTCGGATGGGGCGCGACCCTGCGCGAGACGATCCGCAACATGCGCGCGGGCCGCTATCCGGACCTGTGCGTCAATTCGATGATGGGCGGCCTCACCCACGGGCTCGAACTCAACACCTTCGAGACGGCGAGCAGCCTCGCCAACCGCCTGAATGCGGAGTGCCAGTATCTGGCTGCGCCGATCTATGCGGGAAGCCCCAAGTCGCGTGACATCATCCTGGCGCAGGACGTGTTCCGCGAGACCTTCGAGCGCATCGCCGCGAACGACATCGCCGTGCTCAGCATCGGTGACCTGTCGCTCCGCTCGCTCCTGGTCCGCTACGGCCTGCCGCGCGACGTGACCACGGAGGAGTTGGTGGCGCTCGGCGCCGTCGGCGACATCCTGGGACAGTTCTACGATGCGGACGGACAGGTCATCGACCATCCGCTGAACGCGCGCGCCATCGCGCTGCCGCTCGATCAGCTGTCCCGCATTCCGACGGTGGTTCTGGCGTCAGGCGGAAAGAACAAGACCCGAGCGGTCGCCGGTGCGCTCAAGGCCGGCCTCGCCTCCGTCGTCATCTGCGATGAGGACACGGCCAGAGCCGCGGGTGAGATGGCGCGGTCCGGCAAGGCGTCACGCTCCCCTGCCCCGAGCCAGCGGCGGAGGAGCAGCCGGTAGGTCTGATCTCAAGACTGCGTCGCCGCCTGCTCTCTGCCGGAGTCGGCCTCGCGCCGATCGAGCTGCCTGTTCTGTTTCCTGAGGCGCTTCATCAGCGCGATGGAGGCGAGCATCGTGCGCTCGAGTTGGTTCAATGTTGCACCGGCATCGTAGGCTGCCGTGAGGTTCTTTCGTTCCAGCTTCATTCCGTACTCGGTTCCGTTGCTCATGCGGATCCCCGATCACGGGCATCCGCATCGCCGAGCTAATCGGCGCAGTGAGGCCGGAATGTGGCGCTACATTGGAACGTCCCAAAGCGCCATGCACTGGGTCTCATCCCTTCGGATAGACATGGGTGAGCGCAGGATCGAACGAGAACTCGACGCCGCTGTCGAAACCGATCTCGATGTCCTTCGGAATGACCGCGATCACGCGTTCGGTCGAGGGCGTTTCGAAGCTGACGATCGTCTCCGTGCCGAGCCGCTCGACCAGCGAGACCTTGCCCTTGATGCTGCCCTCCCGGTCCCCTGCTGTCGTGCGCGCGAGGTAATGGGGCCTCAGGCCCAGCACCGCCTCCTGGCCGAGTGCGAAGCCGCGTCCCTTGACCGGGATGGGAGCGATCGCGTCGGACGCGACGATGATCCTGTCGCCGTCGACGCCCTGCACCGTCACGGGCAGGAAGTTCATCTTCGGGGAACCGATGAAGCCGGCGACAAACTTGTTCACCGGGTTCTTGTAGAGCTCGATGGGCGCGCCGATCTGCTGCACCACGCCGCCTTCGAGCACCACGATCTTGTCGGCGAGCGTCATGGCCTCGACCTGATCGTGCGTGACGTAGATCATCGTCGCGCCGAGGTCACGATGGAGCTTCGCCAGCTCCATGCGCATGTCGACGCGAAGCGCCGCATCGAGGTTCGAGAGCGGCTCGTCGAACAGGAAGACGCTCGGCTTGCGCACGATCGCCCGGCCGATCGCCACGCGCTGGCGCTGGCCGCCGGAGAGCTGGCTGGGCTTGCGGTCGAGCAGGTGCTCCATCTGCAGAATGCGCGCCGCCTCGCGCACGCGCGTATCGAGTTCGGCCTTCGGCGTCTTGTTGAGCGACAGGCCGAAGCCCATGTTCTCATACACGGTCATGTGCGGATAGAGCGCGTAAGACTGGAACACCATCGCGATGCCGCGTTCGCGCGGCTGGACGTCGTTGCAGAGCCTGCCGTCGATGTAGAGCTCGCCCCCCGAAATCTCCTCCAGTCCCGCGATCATCCGCAGGAGCGTGGACTTGCCGCAGCCCGAGGGGCCGACGAAGACCACGAACTCGCCGTCCTTGATGTCGATGTCGACGCCCTTGATGATGTCGACGGCGCCGAAGCTCTTCCTGAGCCCAACCAGATTCAGACCCGCCATGCCTCTTCCCCAATCCTTAGTTTGTCTCAAGCGAAAAAGCGGCCCTCTGCAGCGCCTCGAAAGCCCTGAAACGACGCTCGTGCAGGTCCGCGACGTCGCCGCCGGCCGGCTCGTAGTGCTCGCCTGACGCCGACATTCGCGCCATGGCCTCCTGCAGGCTGCCGCAGGCTCCGCTCGCAACGGCGCCGAGCATCGCCGAGCCCAGGAGGACCGGGTCGCTCTCCCGCGACGCCAGGACCGAGATGCCGGCCGCATCCGCGATCAGCTGCCGGACGAGCGGATGCTGCCCGGCGCCTCCGCTGAGCGCGATGGAATCGATTACCGCCCCGCGCTCGCGGCTTGCCGAGACGATCTGGCGAAGCCCGTAGCCGAGGCCCAGGAGGCCGGCGACATAGAGGGAGACGAGGCTGCGCAGGTCGCCCTCCATGCCGAGGCCCGCGATGACGCCCCGCGCATGCGGGTTCGCGAACGGCGCCCGGTTGCCGAGGAAGTCGGGCACCACATGAAGCTGCCCCGCGAGACGAGCGGCTTCCGACAGCGATGCCGATGCCTTCGCCGCCGTATCCGCAATCCACTCGGGCAGCGACAGTCCGGCCGCGCCCGCCTTCGCGGCCGCCTCCTGCGATGCGGGATGCAACGCGATCAGGTGGTCGATGGCGGCGCCCGCCGCCGACTGGCCGCCCTCGCTCAGCCAGAGGCCCGGCACCATGGCCGAATAGTACGGCCCCCAGACACCCGGAATGAAGAGCGGCTCGGTGCTGCTCATCATCGTGCACGCGGAGGTGCCGAACACATAAGCCATGCGCGTCAGGACCGATCCATCGCCGTCCTTCACTCCGACCGAGCCGACACCGCCCGCATGCGCGTCGATCAGGCCCGCGGCGACCGGCGTGCCCGGACTGAGCCCGAGCTCGCGCGCGGCTTCGGCGGTGAGCCCCGCGCCCAGCGGCTGTCCGGGATCAACGATCTCGGTTCCGATCCGGGCGAAGACGTCATCGGCAAGGTCGCCGAGCCCGATCTCCCTGAAATAGCCCGCATCCCATCGCCTTTCATGGGCCAGATAGGTCCACTTGCAGGTGACGGTGCAGACCGAGCGGGCGAGGCTTCCCGTCGCCTGCCAGGTCAGGAAATCTGCGAGGTCGAGGAACTGCCAGGCCGCCCCGTAGGTCTCCGGCAGGTTCTCCTTGAGCCAGAGCAGCTTCGGCGTCTCCATCTCGGGCGAGATCGTGCCGCCGACAAAGCCGAGCACGGAATGACCCGTGCGGTTGATGCGTTGTGCCTGGTCGAGCGCGCGATGATCCATCCACACGATGATGTTGCGCTCGGCGTCGCCGGATGCCCCGACCGGCAGCGACCGCCCTCCTGCCCCGAGAACGACCATCGAGCAGGTGGCGTCGAACCCGATCCCGGCGATGTCGCCGGCCGCGAGCCCCGCGATGGAAAGCGCCTCGCGGACGCTGGCGCAGACCGCGCGCCAGATGTCGCTGCTCGACTGCTCGGCAATGTCCGGCCCGTCGCGAAAGAGCGCAATGTCGCGCTTCGCCTTGGCGACCATGGCTCCGTCGCGGTCGAAGATACCGGCGCGGGCACTGCCGGTGCCCACGTCGATGCCAATGAAATGACTGGCCATGGCGGGGTCAGGCTGCGGTATCGGGCTGGAGCAGCACCTTCACGGCTTCCGGCCGGGCCGAGACCTCCAGGGCCTCGTCCCATTTGTCGAGCGGGTATTTGTGCGTCACGATTCCCTTAGACGTGACCTTGCCGCGCGACAGGAGGTCGATGGCGGTCGGATAGGTGTAGGGCCCGAGATGGGCGCCGCGCAGGTCGAGCTCCTTGCGGTCGCCGATGATCGACCAGTCCGCGCTCGTCTCGCTGCCGAACACCGAGAACTCGACGAAGCGCCCGAGCTTGCGGATCATCTGCAGGCCCTGGGTGACGCCGGCCGGCGCGCCGGTGGCCTCGATATAGACGTCGCAGCCATAGCCGCCGGTGAGCGCCTTAATCTCGGCCACCACGTCCGCCCTGGTCGGGTTGAACACCAGGTCGGCCCCGAAGGATTTGGCGATTTCGAGCCGCACCTCCGCCGGATCGATCACGATCAGCTTCTTCGGGGTCTTGCAGGCGGCGACCTGCACCATCATCAGGCCGAGAGGTCCCGCACCGGCGATCACGACCACGTCGTCGAGCTGGATGTCGGCGCGGTTCACCGTGTGGATCGCGCAGGCCAGCGGCTCAATGATCGCGGCGTCCTCGAGCGGCAGCGAGGCCGGGATGCGGTGCACCCGGGCATTGGCCGGGATGCGCATGTACTCGGCCATGCCGCCGTCGGCCACTTCGCGCTGAAAGCCGAAGATGTCGTGCTTCTCGCACATCCAGTAGCGGCCCGAGCGGCAATACATGCACTTCTCGCACGGCACGATCTGCTCGGCGATCACCGCGTCGCCCGGCTCCACGCCGAAATGCTCAGCCGCGCCGGGCCCCAGCTCCGCCACATGACCGAAGAATTCGTGGCCGGCGACGACCGGCGCCTTCACCCACGGGTCGCCCCAGAACATTCCGGCGCCCGACCAGCACTTGCGGTCGGACGCGCAGATGCCGCAAGCGGCGATGCGGATGACGATCTCGTTGGGACCGGCCACGGGCCTGTCGATGCTCTCGACGCGATAATCCTTCGGCCCATGGCAAACGATCGCCTTCATCTTGGGCATTGCGGTCTCCTCAATCCGTTGTCAGCTTTTCGTGGTGCGTCCCCTACGGCTGCGGGCGCGACGAGGCGCCCGCGGCCGAAGGGCCGAAATCACAGCGCCTTCTCGAGCTGCGCCTCGGCCGGCTTCTCCTCGCGCTCGCGCAGGTAGACGCCGTGCTCGAGCTGCTGGCGGCGGAGCTCCTCCACGTCGATCTCGGCGGGCGTGCGGTTGCCCCGGACGGAGATCTTCGCGGCGCGGCCGGCAGCCTCGCCCATCGCCATGCAGGTCGCCATGACCCGGATCGCGCCCATCGCCTCATGCGTGGCCGAGATGCTGCGGCCCGCCACGATGAGGTTGCTGACCTTCGTCGGGATGAGCGAGCGGTACGGGATGTCGTAGCAGTCGCCGCACCAGATCAGCGTGCATCCGTCGTCAGCGGGGCGATGGATGTCGATCGGGTAGCTCGCGACCGCGATCGCGTCGTCGAAGTGGCGGCAGGAGAGCACGTCGTCCTGGGTCATCACGTACTGGCCGACGATGCGCCGGGTCTCGCGGATGCCGAGGAACGGCGCGGTCTTGGTGAAGTGCGCCTTCTCGAAGCCCGGCACGTAGTTCACCAGATAAGTGACGATGTCGTCGATCTGCTTGCGCCCCTCGATCTCGCCCATGGTCAGGCTCGCGGCGTCCGTTCCGTCGACGCCCTTCACGCGGGTCATGTTGATCCAGACCTCGCCCTGGCGCAGGCCCGTGATGATGATCGTGCGCTCGTTGGGGATGCGCAGCCCCATCTCGGTCTGCGCCTTGGCGATGAGCTCGCGCAGGCCCACGATGATGAACTGGTGGTTCTGGCCGAAATACTCGGCCGGGATGAAGTCGGTCAGGTAGGTGCGCGCGCCCTTGGGCTGGTCGGCGATGCTCATGCGGAGCTTCTCCGTGTCGACGCCCGCCAGGCAGAACATGAGGGTCGGCGGCTGCATGCCGCCGTTCTCGTTGCCCTTCTCGCAGGGCACGCCTGCGCGATAGGCCACGTCCGCGTCGCCGGTGCAGTCGATGACCACCTTGCCCAGGATGGCGCCGCGGCCGCTCTTGCTCTCGGTGATGACCCCGCGGATCCGGTCCCCGTCCATCACGACGCCGGCGCAGAAGGTGTAGAAGCGCACGTCCACGCCGGCTTCGGTCAGCATCTCCAGCGCCACCGTCTTGACGGCCTCCGGCTCGACGAGGGTGATGCCCATGTGGAGCGGGCACGGCCGGTGCTCGCTCGCGCCGCTGCGCTCCTTCAGCCGGTCGATGAACTTCTGCGGCAGGCCCTCGATGATCTGGTTGCCCTTCTGGCCCAAAAAGCCCAGGACCGGCAGGCCGATCGTCATGTTGCCGCCCACGAAGCTGCGGCTCTCGATCAGGCCGACCCGAAGGCCGTCCTCTGCGGCCGCGAGGGCCGAGGTGAGGCCGGCGGGGCCGCCGCCGACCACGAGAACGTCGTACTCGGCGAAAATGGGGGTCGTCCGGGCGGGCTCCTGGATGGAACGGGCTGTCTCAGTCGTCATTGATGTCGTCTCTTTCTGATCGGGACCTTCGCGGTCCCTCGTGGTCCATGGCGGCGGTCACGCCGCGGAGTGTCAGGGTCCGGACGGGCGCCCCTCCGGACCCGGGTCGGTCAGGCCGGCGGAAGAAGCGGCG
>JAFAAP010000258.1 GCA_023426505.1 Pseudomonadota bacterium | reverse complement strand
TCTTGTTGCGGTAGCTGGTGTAGCTGGCGGGCAGGAAAGCGTCTTGGCCGATGTCGCCCGATGCGCCCAGCGCGGTCAGGCCGGCCGGCAGCGTGTAAACCGGGGTGATATCCGTCCGCGGAATGATGAAGGAGCCGTGCCACTCGCTCTGCCAGCCCGGCTGCATGGTGATGGTCGCCGGGTTCCAGAACATCGAAGACAGGTCGCCCGATCCGGCCGCGACGCCCGCGAAGGAGAGGCCCTGCCCGCTCGCGCTCTGCTCGCGCAGCGCGAAGGCACCGGCATGGGCGCCGCCCTGGGCGCTGATGAGCGCGGCGAGGGAAACGGCAGCCAGGGTCAAAGTACGATTGAAACGGCTCATGGAAGCTTCCTGCCCTTGAAGGACTATCTTGATTTGATCGCGGAGAATCCCCGCGTTGGTTTCCACTCTGCCAATGCTTTAATTCTGCCGCAATCACTTAATGACCTGGCAACACGTTCATTCGACTTCATGTATGGAACAGAATTATCTAAATATACGCGCTCGGTTACTTAACGTATCCTGTGACATTTCATAGAACAATATTCATTGTTCACATGTAAACTAATGTATTTCGAAGCACCGGAATGCCCGACCCAGGAAGCTCTGGTGGACTGCCGGTTGTATGTTTGTCTGCCCTCGTGGCAAAACCGCAACATGTTCGCGCCCAGTTCCGCATTGCCCCCGCGCCCTGATCTGGCTCATAAGATCACAGCCGTTACGACAGGAGCGCTTGATGAAGCTGGTGCGATTTGGAGATGCTGGGCGGGAGAAGCCCGGTCTGGTCGATGCGAATGGACAAATTCGGGATGCGTCGAGCCTTGTCCCCGATATCACGGGGCAGACACTGACGTCGGAGCACCTCGCCCGCCTAAGGCAGGCTGATCCCAGCACCCTGCCGGCTGTTCCTGCCGGCCAACGGCTCGGCGCCTGCGTGGGCAATGTGCGAAACTTCATCGCCATCGGGTTGAACTATGCGGACCATGCCGCCGAGACCGGCGCTCCGATCCCGGCGGAGCCGATCGTCTTCAATAAGGCGCCGTCTTGCATCGTCGGACCGAACGACAACGTGATCATCCCCCGCGGCTCGCAGAAAACCGACTGGGAGGTCGAGCTCGCGATCGTTATCGGCGAGCGCGCGTCCTATGTGGGCGCCAACGAGGCGCTGGATTTCGTCGCCGGCTACTGCGTCTGCAACGACGTTTCCGAGCGTGAATACCAGCTCGAGCGGGGCGGTACCTGGACCAAGGGCAAGGGTTGCCCGACCTTCGGGCCGCTCGGTCCCTGGCTCGTGACCAAGGACGAGATCGCGGACCCGCAGAACCTCTCCATGTGGCTCGACGTCAACGGCGAGCGGATGCAGACGGGCTCCACCAAGACCATGATCTTCAATGTGGCGCAGATCGTCTCCTACGTGTCTCACTTCATGATCCTGGAGCCGGGCGACGTCATCACGACCGGAACGCCTCCGGGGGTCGGCATGGGAATGAAGCCGCAGCGGTACCTGAAGGCGGGGGACGTCATGACCCTCGGCATCGAGGGCCTCGGCGAGCAGCGCCAGCAGGTGGTCGCCTTCGAGGAGACGCCTCCCGATACCAGCCGCGCGTAGCACTGATCTTCTCTACCATTGGTACATTTGGGGGCGGACCGGGTTGGTCCGCCCTTTCGTTTGGGTCGCTGAGAACGTCTCCTCAAGCCAAAGCACGATTTGACATAGGGCAATCCAGATCGCTTCCGGTCGCGTTATAGGAGGATGCTGGGCGCGGGATCTTCCGCCCGGCCGAGGCTGAACAGGGAAAGGCCTGCCCTCATGAAGCCGATGAACGACAGCCACCTGACTATTCTGCGCCGGCACATGGTCGAGGTCGTGGCGATCCATGCCGATCTTGCCAGCGACGAGATCGGCAAGTCGGTCCTGGACGAGCGCGTGCTGGACGCAATGCGGCAGGTCCCCCGGCATCTCTTCGTCCCGCCGCAGCTGGCGCCCTTCGCCTATCAGGACATGCCGCTGCCGATCGGCTTCGACAAGACGATCTCCCAGCCCTTCATCGTTGCGTTGATGACCGACATCCTCTCGCCGCAGCCGCAGGAGAGCGTTCTCGAAGTGGGAACGGGACTGGGCTACCAGACCGCCCTTCTCGCGAGGCTCGCCGGGCATGTCTGGAGCATGGAGGTCGTCGAGGAATTCGCAAGCCATGCCGAGGAACTTCTCCGCAGCCTCGACTATACCAACGTGATGATCCGGGTCGGCGACGGGTCGCGCGGTTGGAGCGAACATGCCCCCTTCGACAAGATTGTTGTGAGTTCAGCGGCCGAGGAGGCTCCTCCGGCACTGCTCGATCAGCTCAGGCCGGGAGGACGTCTCGTGATGCCGATCGGGCCGGAGGAGATGCAGTGGCTTTGCGTGTTCGACAAGGACGAGAGCGGCCGCGTCAGCAGCCACGACGTCATGGCCGTGCGCTTCAGCCGCCTTGAGACGGTGACCTGAGAACCGCCAGCGACTCCTGACGGTCTCAGCGAATGCCCTGCCGGTCCATCGTGTTGAGCAGGTTCACGAGCGAATCGGCATCCTCGAAGCTGATCCCCGTCAGGACGAGGTCGTCGAGGATGACGGGGCGGCCCGTGCCTACGTCGTAGACGGTCCAGCCGGTTTTGTCGGCTCGCATGTCGTATCGCATACGGCGAAGTTATAGCGGGCAGGATGGCAGAATGAGGGCCGTATGGTCACGTTCGTGCTCATCGGCCCACATTTCGGAGCACGTCAGATCAGTCCGAGCATGAGCTGGATGTTCTGAACGGCCGCCCCTGAGGCTCCCTTGCCGAGATTGTCCAGACGCGCCACCAGGACCGCGTGGCGGTAGCTGTCGTGCCGGAACACGCGCAGCTCCATCCGGTCCGTGTCGTTGAGGGCTTCAGGCTCCAGGCGCTCGGCCTTCTTGTCCTGCGCAGTCGGGACGACGCTGACGAGACCACCCTCGCCATAATGCTTCATGAGAGCGGCTTCGAGATCGCCAGCGCTTGGCTTGCCGGGCAGCAGATCGAGGTGCAGCGGCACGCTCACCAGCATGCCCTGGCGGAAATTGCCGACGGACGGAATGAAGATCGGCCGCCGGGTGAGGCCCGTGTACTTCTGGAGCTCCGGCACGTGCTTGTGCTCGAAACCGAGGCCGTAGAGCTCGAAAGCGGGAGCCGTACCGGCCTCGTAGGCCTCGATCATCGAGCGGCCGCCGCCGCTGTAGCCGCTGACGGCATTCACGCTGATCGGGAAGTCCGCCGGGACGAGCCCGGCATCGATCAGGGGACGGACCAGCGCGATGGCGCCGGTCGGATAGCAACCGGGGTTGGCGACCCGGTCGGCCTTCGAAATGGCCGCCCGCTGCTTCGGCTCCAGCTCGGCAAAGCCATAGACCCAGCCCGGGCTGACCCGGTGGGCCGTGCTGGCATCGAGCACGCGAGGCCCCTTCCCGCCCATGGCGTCCACCAGCCCCACGGTCTCACGGGCGGCATCGTCGTGAAGGCAGAGCACCACCAGGTCGACCTCGGCCAGGATGTCCCGCTTGGCGGCCGGATCCTTGCGCAGCTCGGGCGCGATGCTCCTGATCGAGATCCCCGGAACGTGCAGGAGGCGCTCGCGGATGCCAAGCCCGGTCGTCCCCGCCTCACCGTCGATGAAGACCGTCCGGGTGCTCTGCCCGAGGTCCGCTGCGTTCTTGGTCATGGTCGTCATAGCCGATCCGATCCGTCTGTCAGGCCGCTGATATAAGGCACAATGGCAATTGGGGCCAAAGGGTTCTGAAACAACAAAAAAGCCGCGCTCGGGGCGCGGCTCGCGGAAGTGGTCTGGGTTTCAGACAGCCCTCATCGCGATCGCGCCGGAGCGGTGATCGTACGACGTCGGATCATGGCGATAAGGGTCGACATGACGCGATCTATGATGCGCCCGCAGTGCGCTGTCAAGGATGCGTGGCCTTGGTCTTGAGAGGAACCGCCCCGCGCCCGTCATGTTTGTCCCCGGACGGCGAAGAACGGCAGGCAGATCATGGCAGGTACGGCGAGGAAGACCGATCCCAAGCTCTGGGAGCGGGTCAAGGCGAAGATCACGAAGGGCAGCAAGGGTGGCGACCCGGGCCAGTGGTCGGCCCGCAAGGCCCAGATGGCCGTGCAGGAATACAAGAAGCTCGGAGGCGGCTACGAGGGACGCAAGTCCGACGACAATCATCTCCGCCAGTGGCAGGAGGAGGAGTGGGGCACAAAGTCGGGCCGGAGGAGCAAGGAAACCGGCGAGCGCTACCTCCCTCGCGAGGCGCGGGAAAAGCTGACTCGCGCAGAGTACGAACGAACCACGGAGAAGAAGCGCGCCGACACAAGAAAGGGCAAGCAGTTCTCCCAACAGCCGCGCGACATCGCCAAGAAAGCCGCTGCGGCGCGGAAGTCCCCGCAGAGCGCAACGGGAAGCCCAACGAAAGCGGCGCTGATGGAGCGGGCTCGCAAACAGGGCATTGCGGGCCGCTCACGCATGTCGAAGGCGGAGTTGGAGCGCGCCCTGCGCTGAACGCGCCAAAAGAAAGGGCGGCCGGAGCCGCCCTTCCCGAGAATTGAATTCCGGAGCGCTTAGCGCTTCGAGAACTGGAAGCTGCGGCGAGCCTTCTTCTTGCCGTACTTCTTGCGCTCGACGACGCGGGCGTCGCGGGTCAGGAAGCCTTCCTTCTTGAGCGGGCTGCGGAGCTCCGGCTCATAGTGGGTCAGCGCCTTGGCGAGGCCGTGGCGGACCGCGCCGGCCTGGCCGGAGAGGCCGCCGCCGTTGACGTTGACGACGATGTCGTACTGGCCGTCACGGTTGGCGATCTGCAGCGGCTGCGACAGGATCATGCGCAGCACCGGACGGGCGAAGTACACCTCGACCGGGCGGTCGTTGATCACGATCTTGCCCGAGCCGGGCTTGATCCAGACGCGGGCGACCGCGTCCTTGCGCTTGCCGGTGGCATAGGCGCGGCCCTGGGAGTCGAGCTTCTGGACGTGCTTCGGAGCTTCCGGAGCGACGGGCTGGGCGTTCTGGCCCAGATCGGCGAGAGACTGGAGGGTCGCCATGATTAGACTCTCACGTTCTTGCTGTTGAGGGCAGCGACGTCGAGAACTTCGGGCTGCTGAGCGGTATGCGGATGCTCAGCGCCGCCGTAGACGCGCAGGTTGCCCATGATCTGACGGAAGAGCGGGCCGCGGGGAAGCATGCGCTCCACAGCCTTCTCGACCACGCGCTCGGGGAAACGACCCTCGAGGATGAAACGCGCGGTGCGCTCCTTGATGCCACCCGGATAGCCGGTGTGGTGGTAGTACACCTTCTGCTCGCGCTTGCGGCCGGTGAACACCACCTGATCGGCGTTGATGACGATGACGTTGTCGCCGCAATCGACGTGGGGCGTATAGTTCGGCTTATGCTTGCCGCGCAGGCGCATAGCCACGACCGAAGCGAGACGGCCCACGACGAGGCCCTTCGCATCGATCACAACCCACTTCTTCTCGACCTCGGCGGGCTTCAGCGAAGTAGTAGTCTTCATCGCGCTGTTTCCCGTTGGAGCCATCAGGCTCTGGTTCTGAAAACGACAAACCGCCGCGAGATGCGGCGGCGAGTGACGGCTGAATAGTGTGAAAGGCGGCGCAAGTCAACAGCAATTCGAGGAGCCAGAAGCTTCAAAATTCGTTATTGCGCAAGGGTTTCGGGCCTAGTGGTATCTAAATACCGTATTAGCGGTAATTTGATACCACATTCCGATCCCGCTCACGTTGGAGCCCGCCAAGGTGGCGCTTATCGTTGCCTAGAACGAGGAAAGGAATCACCTTCGTGGCCGCACAGATCGTCTTTTATGCCCATCCGATGTCGCGGGGACGGGTTGTCCGATGGATGCTCGAGGAGCTCGGGCGGCCGTACAGGACGGAAGTGCTGGGCTTCGGCACCTCTATGAAGGATCCCGTCTACCTCGCCATCAATCCGATGGGCAAGGTTCCGGCGATCGTCCACGGCGACACGGTCGTGACCGAGGGAGCGGCGATCTGCGCCTACTTGGCGGATGCCTTCCCCGAGGCAGGCCTCGCGCCACCGCCGGGCGATCCCCGCAAAGGCCCCTATTTGTCTGGATGCGAGACCTCCTTGGCGGCAGCAACGACTTGGAGGGCTGGCGGCAAAGCGTCTGAATCGGGCGGCTTGAAGCGTCGGTTGGCCAGCGTCGGCTCGGCGGCCAGGCGGCTTTGCACGAC
>JAFAAP010000225.1 GCA_023426505.1 Pseudomonadota bacterium | reverse complement strand
ATCTTGACGTCTGCCGGCAGGATCTCGGAGAGCTCGTCTACAGTTCGCTCCTCGCACTTGGTGTCAAGGGTCAGTTCCGCGACGCGCACGTTCTGCTTAGGCGCCTCGAACTTCGGCTTAAGCAGCGCCGCCATGATCGTCATCAGAACGATTGGCCCCACCACCCCGAAGGGGTAGGATACAGAATACCCGATCGCAGGATCCTGATTGCCCGCTGCAGTCAGGGCGGCCTGCAGGGTCGGCGTGCTGGTGCCGGAGCCTGCGAACAAGCCGGCCGCAGTCGCAAGCGAAATCCCGAGTGGTCCGGCGAGCAGCATCGCAACGACGAGAGAGGCGACCACCGCGACGGTTGCAAGAGCGATGTATTTGGGGCCAGGGCCGCGGATATTGGCGAAGAACTGTGGCCCGTACTGGATGCCCACCCCGTAGACGAACATTACGAGGCCCATGGTGCCGACCAGTCCGGGAGGTGCGGCCTTCGGGGCGAGGGCGCCGATGATCAAGCCGCTGAACAACACTGCGCCGGCCCCAAACGACACTCCGGCGATCGAGATCTGTCCGAGCGCATAACCGATGGCGATGGCGAGGAACAGCGCCAGCAATGGCGAGGACTCAAGCAGGGTTCGAATGACATCGAGCATCGGATTCCCACTCATCTTGCGCGGCAGCCCGCCTCACGGAATTGTCCCAGCACACGCGCCACCAGATCGGGGGAGGGGGATGGGGTATCGAGGAGCTCGTACTCGAGCCCCATGGCTTTCCATTTGAAGGTCCCCATCTGATGGAAGGGAAGGACCTCGACCCATTCCACGTTGCGCATCGGCGCCACGAACCGGGCAATGCCTTCGACATTGGCGGGGTCGTCGGTCAGCCCTGGCACCAGAACGAAGCGGACCCAGACCGGTTTGCCGAGGTTTGCAAGACGCTCGGCAAATTCGATTGTCGGGCGCACGTCCTGACCCGTGGTCCGGCGGTAGGTCGCTGGATCCCATGACTTGATGTCGAGCAGAACGAGGTCGACGTGGCGCAGATAATCGTCGTCTGCTCGTGTTCCAAGGAAACCGGAGGTGTCGAGCGCCGTATGAAGTCCCATCCGCTTGGCGGATGCAAACAGCCGCTTGGTAAAATGGACTTGAACCAGCGGCTCTCCGCCCGAAATGGTCAGGCCTCCGCCCATGGCCTGCAGCGGCGCTGCATAGGAAGCAAGCGCCTGCTCAGCCCGCTCGAAGGAGACGCGCGTGCCATCCTTGAGATGCCATGTATCGGGGTTGTGGCAATACAGACACCGCAACAAGCAGCCGCTCATGAACACGACGACCCGGACTCCGGGGCCATCCACGGTGGTTCCGGTCTCGTAGGAGTGAACCCAGCCGACATCGGCTCTCGGATCATTGAATTCGGCCGTCTCCGGCGCGTCCGGAGATTGATCCAAACGCAAATCCCACCGACTGTGTGCCCAAGGTTCGTCGGCCATGACGTCAAGCCTCACTCACCGTGGAACGTCCGGCTGATGACGTCCATCTGCTGTTCTCGGGTGAGGCGGACGAAATTGACCGCATAGCCCGAGACCCGGATCGTCAACTGCGGGTACTTGTCCGGATGCTCCATCGCATCGATCAGGGTGTCGCGGTTGAGGACATTCAGGTTCATGTGAAACCCGCCCTGTCCACAATAGGTGTCCATGACCTTCACGGCCTGAGCGATTTTCTCTCCCTGGTCGAGACGGTTCAGGCTCGGCGTGATCGATACGGTGTAGCTGATGCCGTCCTGAGCATCCGCGTAGGGCAGTTTGGCGACCGACAAGCATGAGGCGAGCCACCCATGGCTGTCGCGGCCGTGCATCGGATTGGCTCCAGGCGCGAAGGGTTCGCCGGCTTTTCGGCCGTCAGGCGTATCGCCGGTATTCCTGCCGTAGACCACATTGCTCGTGATGGTCAGAACCGACTGCGTGTGGACCGCGTTGCGGTAGGTCGGATGCTTGCGGATCTTCTTCATGAAGGTGGACACGAGGTCCGCAGCGATGCTGTCGACGCGATCGTCGTTGTTGCCGTATTTCGGGAAGTCGCCAGAAATCTCGTAGGAGACGATCAGCCCGTCGTCGCGCCGAACCGGCTTGACCTTGGCGTGCTTGATCGCGGAGAGGCTATCGGCCACCACCGACAGGCCCGCGATCCCGAACGCCATCGTGCGCAGGATCTGCTGGTCATGAAGCGCCATTTCGAGACGCTCGTAGTAATATTTGTCGTGCATGTAGTGGATGCAGTTCATGGCATGGACATAGGTCCGGGCCAGCCACTCCATCATGGCGTCGAACTTCGCCATGACGTCATCGTATTCCAGCACGTCGCCGGAAACTGGGGATGCCGCAGGGCCGATCTGCTCGCCGCTTACCTCGTCCCGTCCGCCGTTGATGGCGTAGAGCAGGCACTTGGCCAAGTTCACCCGGGCGCCGAAGAACTGCATCTGGTTGCCGATGCGCATGGCCGAGACGCAGCATGCAATTCCGTAGTCGTCACCCCAGTATGGCCGCATCAGATCGTCGTTCTCGTACTGAATCGACGATGTCTCGGCCGAAATCTTGATACAGAAGCGTTTGAAGGGGTCGGGGAGCTGCTTCGACCAGAGCACCGTCATGTTGGGTTCAGGAGCCGGACCGAGGTTGGTCAGCGTGTGCAGCATGCGGAAGCTGGTACGCGTGACCAGTGGGCGGCCGTTGAGATCCACGCCGCCGACGCATTCGGTAGCCCAATAGGGGTCGCCGGAGAACAGCGCGTCGTAGTCCGGTGTGCGCAGGAAGCGTACGATGCGGAGTTTTTGAACGAGCTGGTCGATCAGCTCCTGAGCGCCGCTCTCATCAAGGGCGCCGCGCTCCAGGTCGCGCTCTATGTAGATGTCGAGGAAAGAGGAAATCCGGCCGATGGACATCGCCGCGCCGTTGGCTTCCTTGATGGCGCCGAGGTAGCCGAAGTAGGTCCATTGCACGGCCTCGCGCGCATTGGCCGCCGGACGCGTGATGTCGCAGCTATAGCTTTTCGCCATGGTCGCGAGATCCGCGAGGGCTCGCATCTGCTCCGCCAGCTCCTCGCGCTCCCGGATGACGTCGTCCGTCGGCCATTTAGCGTCGAGCAGAGCGCGCTCGGCACGCTTTGCGGCCAGCAGCCTGTCCGTGCCGTACAAAGCCACCCGTCGATAGTCGCCGATGATCCGGCCCCGACCATAGGCGTCGGGCAGGCCGGTGATGATGTGGCTGCGCCGGCAGGCCATGATCTCCGGCGTATAGGCGTCGAAGACGCCATCATTGTGGGTCTTGCGGTACTTGGTGAAGATCTCGTGGACGATAGGATCCGGCTCGACGCCAGCCGCCTTCAGACCGGCCTCGACCATGCGCATGCCCCCATACGGCATGATGGCCCGACGGAACGGTGCGTCGGTCTGCAGGCCGACAATCACCTCGTTGTCGCGATCGATGTACCCGGGCTTATGAGATGTCATCGAGGAGGGTGTCTTGGGATCGACATCCAGAACGCCCTTGCGAATCTCCTCCCTGAAGTAGGGCTGGAGTTTGGCCCAGACGGCCTTCGTTCGTTCGCTAGGCTCCACCAGGAACGTCTCGTCCCCGACATAGGGCGTGACGTTGCGTTGAATGAAGTCGCGCACGTCGATGGTCTGCTGCCAGCGCCCCTGTGCAAAGCCGGACCACTCGTTCGGCGTGCTCTCAGCTTGCGAACGGGATGGTGTCGCCAACGTGGAAGGTGAAACTGCTCGCCCAATTCCGGTCGCTCGATTTACAGAATCTGCGGACGTCTGAGCTCCAATGGCTTCCTCTGGCATGACAACTTCCTCCCGGAAACGCCCGTGGTATTCCCTTCAACACATGTTCGTTCACTCAAACGCGACGGCGAAGCCGATCAGCAGAGGGTCAGGTTCTGGGCCAGCCCTGCCTCACTCGTCTCCTTGTATTTCGGGTTCATGTCCCTGGCGGTGTCGGCCAGGGTCTTGATGGTTGTATCCAGATCGACGCGGTGCCGGCTCGCGATCTCGTTGGTCGCGACCATGAAGGCGGTCCAGGCCTTCACGGCCCCGAAGGCGCAGCGCTCGATGCAGGGCACCTGCACGTAACCCGCCACCGGATCACAGGTCATTCCCAAGTGATGTTCGAGCGCCGACTCGGCCGCGTTCTCGATCACCTGTGGCGAGCTGTCCATCACCTGGGCAATCATCGCGGCGGCCATCCCCGAAGCGACGCCGATCTCAGCCTGGCAACCTCCCTCCGCCGCGGCGAGGGTCGCATTGTGCTTGCAGAGATAGCCGACGGCCGCGC
>JAFAAP010000189.1 GCA_023426505.1 Pseudomonadota bacterium | reverse complement strand
CCCGTCGACCTTGGCGCGCGACAGCGCCTCCTTGATCGCGACGGCGCCCAGCTCATGGGCGGGCGTGTTGGCGAAGGCTCCGTTGAACGAGCCGACGGGCGTGCGCGCCGCGCCGACGATGACGATGCTGTCTCGGGCCATTCCTGTCTCCTGTGCTGGCCTGCCGAACATTGCGGCAGCCTGTTGATGGTTCGATCAAAGCCTCAGAAAAAGGGAAGTCAAGCGCCCTCTGGTGGGGCATAGTCCGATTGCTTAGGGAGGCCTGCGGCTTTGCGCGGGCAGCCATGCAACTAGTATCTAGGCAAAAGTGCTGAAGTCCTAGACAATTAGACGTAAGCGGCCCTGGCCGTGCAGGTTTTTTCGAGTTGTGGAGAGGACCGCTTTGGGACACATGGCGACGGAAAAAGAACCGACAGTCATCAAGAAATACGCCAATCGCCGCCTCTATCACACGGGCACATCGACCTACGTCACGCTGGAAGACCTCGCCGGCATGGTGCGCCAGGGCGAGGATTTCGTGGTCTTTGACGCGAAGTCCGGCGACGACATCACCCGCTCGGTCCTGACCCAGATCATCTTCGAGCAGGAGAACAAGGAGGGGCAGAACCTCCTGCCCGTCACGGTCCTGCGCCAGCTCATCCGCTTCTACGGCGACAGCCTCCAGTCGCTGGTGCCGAGCTATCTCGAGTTCTCCATGGACAATCTCTCGCGGGAGCAGCAGAAGCTCCGGGAGCAGATGTCCCAGGCCTTCGGCCCCGGCGCCTTCCACGCCATGGAGGAGCAGGTGCGCAAGAACATGTCGCTCTTCACCGACGCCATGCGCATGTTCTCGCCCTTCGCCCAGCGGCAGGCAGACGAGGACGAAGCCAGGTCCAAGGCTGAACCGAAGGCCGAAGCCTCCGGCGAGCTCGAGACCCTGAAGAAACAGATGGCCGACATGCAGGCCAAGCTCGACAAGCTGGCCCGCAAGTAGTCCACCGATCAGGCGCGCCTGAGGCGCTGAAGGAGCGTCTCCGGCTGCGCGAGGGGCTCGGCCTCGCCGAATAAGGACCCCTGCATGTAGTCGATCCCCCCGGCCGACAGCAGCCGGGCCGACGCCTCGTCGTCCACGCCTTCGGCGGCGGTCGCGATGCCGAGATGCCGGGCCATGTCGATCAGGGTGCGCACGAAGAGCCGGTCGTCCGTCGAGCGCTTGAGGGATTGGACGAAGACGCCGTCGATCACTGCGAGATCGACCGGCAGGGACTGAAGGGCGGCGAGCGAAGCATGGCCGGTGCCGAAGCCGGTGAGCCCGATCCCGACTCCGAACGCCTTCATGGTGTTGAGCGGCGCCAGCGCCGCCTCCGGATCGCCCGCGACCGTCTCGGGAACCTGGATGATCAGCCGGGACGCGATGCCGGGCCGAGCTCCGAGATGCGCCGCCAGCATCGGCAGCCACTCCCGGTCGCGCAAGGTCGCAGCGGAGATCGGAAGCGCGAGGCGCGCCTCATGGTGGCGCGCCAGGTGGTCCGCCGCCAGCTCCAGCAGACGTCCGTCGACGAGCAGGGCGACGTTCGCCTCCTCGCAGGTGCGGACCAGCGCGACCGGCGAGGAGCTTGCGTCGCGAGAGCCGATGGCCGCGCAGGCCTGGAGCAGGGCCGGCTGGCGCGAGAGGGCATCGACAAGGGGCTGTCCGGTCAGGATCAGCCGGCGGTCGTTGAGGAGCGCCGCGAGATCGAAGGACGCGTGGTCGGCGGCCTTCGGTTTGGTCCCATGGTGCATCTTGTGGAGCACGGCCGTCTCGGAGCGTGCGACCGCCCGGTCGAGAGCCTGCACGGCGAAGCGCATCAGCTTCACGGCCTCGAAAGTATGGTCGGGCGAGCAGGCGGCGCCGAGATGGAGCGTCAGGTCCGGTGCGTCGGCCTTGATGAGGGCGGCTGCGCGCTTCATGGCGCCCGGAGCCTCCGAGGCCGGACAGCAGGCCAGCGTCAGGGCGAAGCGGTTCGCCTCCAGGGCATCGCAGCGGTCGCCCCGGCGCAGCATGGGGCGCAGGGCGCGCGCCATCTCGCCTATGGAGACGTCGTCGTCCTCACTGACGGCGCCGACGATGAGCGTGCAGGTGTGGGAGAGCTGCGCGGCCTCGTCGATCTGGTCCTGGATCCGCCGAAAGAGGGCGGAGCGCGCCTTGATGGCGGCCGGCAGGAGCTCCGGTGCGCTCGCGGCCGGATCGGCCCGCAGCAGCCCGCGCAGGAGGGTCGGATGCCCCTCGGCGTCGACCTGCCAGCGGCCGGCGTCCTGCACCATCAGGACATGGCCGGCCGACAGGCGCAGGGCATAGCACCCGTCGAAGGTCCGGTTGCCGCGCTCGTCCGCCGCCATGGCGTCCCGGCGGTCGAGGCCGCTTCCGGGCTCGATCATCTGGGCGAAGGACCTGCCGGTCCGGGGGAGGGCGCTCGGCGAGAGGCCGAGTACGTCGGCGGCGTTGGGCCCCCAGGTCAGCGCATCGGACCCGAGATCCCACGCATAGGTGACGCCTTTCAGGGCCGCGAGGGCGGCCTGCGGCCCCGTGGGAGCGGCCTTTCGCGGCGTCCGGGATGCGCCTTTGAAGATTCCCGTCCGACCCTGCCGCCTCATCGCCATTACGCCCACCCTCGATCATCCGCCGCACGGGGAGGAGCGGCGCGAACGCGCAGCCAGCTCGAACCCCGAAGGAACAAGGGGGCAGGATCGGACCTCAGGCTTAAGGGAGCGTAAAGGGCGGGCCGGAAAACCAAGCTTGGCCGGCGTTTTCCACGCACAAAAAAACCGGCGCTGAGGCGCCGGTTCTTGATGTCGCAGGATGCGAAGTCTTAGGCTTCCGACTTCACCTTCAGGACCTGACGGCCACGGTACATGCCGGTCTTCAGGTCGATGTGGTGAGGACGGCGCAGCTCGCCGGAATCCTTGTCCTCGATGTAGGTCGGGGCCTTCAAGGCATCGGCGGAGCGACGCATGCCGCGCCGCGAAGGCGACGTTTTTCTCTTTGGAACGGCCATTTCTCGTCTCCGGTCAATAGCGGAGCGCCCGCTCGAACCGGGGAACGCTCACATCTCAATCTGATGAGGTTGCGCCTCATACATGGTCTTTGAGGAAATATCTAGTCCCCTCGGCCAAAGACCTAACTTTTCAGGCAGCCGCTATAGGGCGCCGCCCTCTCCATACGCCCCATGAGCCGCGCTGCCAAGACCTGATGGCGGCGGGTGGGCCGGGCCGGGTTGCGCACGAGCGGATTCGGCAGGGCCGTGGCGAGGAGCGCGGCTTCCCGTCGGGTGAGGTTCTTGGCGGGCTTGCCGAAATAGCGCCGGGCCGCGGCCTCGGCCCCGAACACCCCTTCGCCCCATTCGGCGATGTTGAGGTAGTTCTCCATCATGCGGCGCTTGGTCCAGATGAGGTCGAGATAGAGCGCCACCGGCAGCTCCAGCCCCTTGCGCAGGTAGGAGCGGCTGGGCCAGAGAAAGAGGTTCTTGGCCGCCTGCATGGGGATCGTCGAGGCGCCCCGCGACGGGCCGTCCTCGTCCGCGGCCTCCACCACGGCGCGCAGCATGTCCCAATCCACGCCGCCATGCTCGCAGAAGCGGCCGTCTTCCGACGTCAGGACCGCGAGGGGCAGGTGCGGCGACATCTCGCCAAGATCGACGTAGTCACGCTCCACGGGCTGCAGGGTGAGCCAGCGGCCGAGCATGAGGGTGGAGACGGGCGGGACGGCCCAGTACAAAAGCCCTAGCCAAAAGACCGCGCCGACCCATAAGAGTACCAACCCGAAGCCGATCTGAACGAAGCGGCGGAGGAGGCGGCCCGGCGTCAGCGCAGGCCGTTTCCGTCCTGCCTGCATCGTCCAGCCCGGCCCGGATTCCCCCTGTATCGTCTTTGCGGGCGGGGTGGCTGCCCCCTCCGAATCCAGGCTCGTCATGACGCCATCCACCATCACTTTCACGGCGCGGCTCAGAGAGGCCGCAGAGGTTGTCGAAGCAAGTCTCGAAACCTTGCTAGCAGACAAAGTCCGCCACGGCGAGATTGCCCGCCCGGCCCGGCTGATGGCCGCCATGCGGCATGGGGCCTTGGGCGGCGGCAAGCGCCTGCGGCCGTTCCTCAGCATCGAGACGGCCCGCCTGCTCGGCCGGGAGGGGGAGGGGGCGCTCCGGGCCGGCTGCGCCGTGGAGCTGCTGCACTGCTATTCCCTGGTCCATGACGACCTGCCATCCATGGACGACGACGATCTGCGCCGCGGCCGTCCGACCGTGCATCGCGCCTTCGACGAGGCGACCGCGATCCTGGTGGGCGATGCCCTCCAGACCCTCGCGTTCGAGGTCCTGGCCGATCCGGCGACCGATGCCGATCCGGCAATCCGCTCCGACCTCGTGCTCGGGCTCGCCCGCGCGTCCGGGCTCGGCGGCATGGTCGGCGGCCAGCTCCTCGACCTGTCGGCGGAGGGGCGCTACGGCCCGGCGGACCTCACCGAGGCCGACGTGCGGCGCCTCCAGATGATGAAGACCGGGGCGATCCTGACCTTCTCGGTAGAGGCGGGCGCCATCATCGGCCGGGCGGATGCGGCGGCCCGGAGCCAGCTCGTCGCGTACGGGCGCGCCCTGGGAGCGGCCTTCCAGGTGGCGGACGACATCCTCGACCGGGAGGCCTCGGCCGAGGCGATGGGCAAGCGGACCGGCAAGGATCAGGAGAAGGGCAAGGTGACCCTCGTCGACCTCCTCGGCATGGAGGGCGCAAGGCGCGAATGCCGCGACCTCGTCGAGAAGGCGCAAGGCGCTCTCGACGGCTTCGGCCCCCGGGCGGAGGTCCTGCGGGAGGCCGTGCGCTTCGTGGTCGAGCGGCAGGCCTGAGACGCCGTCACTCGCCGTCCGGCCGTCGCCGGCTCCGCCCGTCCCGGCCGGGACCGCGCCCGAGCACCGCCCGCAGGGCGAGGAACAGCCCCATGCCCAGAACGGGCCAATGGAACCAGAAGTGCTCCCCGGTGAGGATGTCGATCAGGAACAGGAAGACCGACAAGACGATGACCGTCGCGACGGGGCGCGGCAGGCCTGCGAACCAATCGAGGGCCTTGTGCGTGACGCCCGCCGCTTCCCGTTCCTGCGGACGGCGGAGATCGGAGGCCTCGACCGTTTTCTCGGCCTGCTCGTCCGGTTCGCGCCGGGCCTGTCCGCCTCCCGTGCCGTTCACGCTCACCCGGTAGCTCGTGACGGGAGCCGCGACGTTCTTCACCTGCTGGCGGCCGAGGAAGTCGAAGCCGACCGACAGCTTGTTGTGCACCTGATCGTAGACCGGACCCGAGATCATGATCCCGCCGGGCTCGGCGAGTTCCTGCAGCCGCGCCGCGATGTTGACGCCCTCGCCGTAGATGTCGGAGCCGTCCACCATCACGTCGCCGAGGTTGATCCCGATGCGAAAGCGCATGCGCTGCGCATCGGGCAGGTCCTGGTCCTGATGGGACAGCTCCTGCTGCGTCTCGATCGCGCATTGCACCGCCTCGACGACGCTGCCGAACTCCGCGATGACGGCGTCGCCCCAGGTGTTGACGATCCGACCGTCATGGCGCTCCACCAGGGAGGCCATGGCGGTGCGGTAGCGGCGCAGGGTCGCCAGGGTGCCGGCCTCGTCGCGCTCCATCAGGCGGGTGTAGCCGTGCACGTCCGCGCACAGCACCGTGGTCAGCCGCCTCTTCATCTTCACGCTCTCGGTCATGGACGTCATGTTAGCGCGGAATCGCCCGGAAGGCATGAGCCCTCGCGGCGCGGCAGAGGTCAGGCCTCCGCCGTCGGGACCCAGAAATTGAGCTTGAAATGTCCCGGGCGCCGGTCGTGCGGCGTCCTGCCGGCCGGGACGCCGCCATTGGCGAGAATCACCTTGCGGGAACCCTCGTTGTCGTCGTCGCAGGTGATCAGCACGCGCGAGAAGCCTTCCGCCCGCGCGACCGGCAGGATGCGCCGCAGCGCCTCGGTCGCGTAGCCCCGCCGCTGCTTCCAGGGCACGATCGTGTAGCCGATATGGCCGTAGGCGCTCTTCGGCAGGTCCTCGGTCCCGGGCTGGAACCGGAAGCCGATGCGGCCGCAGAACTCGCCGTCGCTGATCCAGAAGTCGTGCGCCGGCAGGCGCGGCACCTCCCGTCCGTCGGACAGGCGGATCATGGGGCTGTTGTAGAGATCGTGCAGGAAGCTCGCGGGATCGCGCCTGAGCTGGCGCAGCTGCTCGCGGCTCACGTCCTGGTCGGTGTTGGGCGACCAGCCGCGGGCGAGGGCGTCTTCGTAGGCCGGAAGCCAGTCGAGGCTCGGGCGCAGGAGGGTGATGGCGGACATGGTGCAATCGGTCATGGGGCCCGAGAGTGGCATCGGGCCGCCGGAACCACAACCGTTCCGGCGCATCGGAACCCGATGCGCTAGACGGTCACCTGCGTGCCGACCTCGACGACGCGTCCGGTCGGGATCTGGAAGAAGTCCGTGGCGTCGCTGGCGGATTTGGCGAGGCCGATGAACAGCTTGTCCTGCCAGAGCGGCATGCCCGAATGGCTCGCCGGACGGATCGAGCGGCGGGACAGGAAGAACGACGTCGCCATGATGTCGAACTTGAAGCCCTGCTTGCGCAGGATCGCGAGGCCGCGCGGGATGTTGGGCGTCTCCATGTAGCCGTAGCTCAGCCGGATGCGCCAGAACGAGTCGCCCACCTCCTCGATGGAGACCCGGTCCTGGTTCTCCACCCGCGGAACGTCTGCGCTGTTGACCGTGAGGATCACGTTCTTCTCGTGCAGGACCTTGTTGTGCTTGAGGTTGTGCAGCAGCGCCGCCGGCGCGGTGTCGGGGTCGCTCGTCAGGAACACGGCCGTGCCCTTCACCCGGTGCGGCGGGCTCTTCTCCAGCATCTTCACGAGCTCGAGGAAGGGCACATCGATCTTGCGGGTCTTCTCGAACAGGATCCTGGTTCCCTTCACCCAGGTGAACATGATGACGAAGAAGACGCCCGCGATCAGGAGCGGGACGTAGCCGCCGTCGAGGACCTTGACCAAGTTCGAGGACAGGAACGTGAGATCGATCGCGAGCAGCGGGACCATGACGAGGGCCGTCTTGACCGGGCCCCAGCCCCAGGACCGGCTCATCACGATGCAGGCGAGGAGCGTTGTCATCACCATCGTGCCGAAGACCGCGATTCCGTAGGCGCTGGCCAGGCTGCTCGACGAGCCGAACAGCACCACGAGGGTCACGACGGCCCCCAGCAGCAGCCAGTTCACGCGCGGCAGATAGATCTGCCCCGAGTGCGTCTCCGACGTGAAGCGCACGTCGAGGCGGGGCAGGAGGCCGAGCTGCACCGCCTGCCGGGTCAGGGAATAGGCGCCCGTGATCACCGCCTGGCTCGCCACGATTGTCGCGAGCGTCGCCAGGATCACCAGCGGCAGGAGGAGCCAAGGCGGCGCGAGCAGGAAGAACGGGTTCTCGATGGAACCGGGATTGGACAGGACGAGCGCGCCCTGCCCGAGATAGTTGAGGGCGAGGGCCGGGAATACGACGGTGCCCCAGGCGACGCGGATCGGCCGGCGCCCGAAATGGCCGAGATCCGCATAGAGCGCCTCGGCTCCGGTGACCGCGAGGCAGACGCTGCCGAGGATCGCGAAGGCGGTGCCCGGATGGCTGAGCAGGAAGGACGCGCCGTAATACGGGTTGAACGAGTGCAGAACCTCCCAGTCGTCGGCGATGTGGAGGAGGCCGAGGCCCGCCATCGACGCGAACCACAGGAGGGTGATCGGGCCGAACAGGGCCGCGACCTTGCCGGTGCCGTGGGCCTGCACGGCGAAGAGGCCGATCAGGATCACGAGGGCGATCGGCAGGACGTAGTCCTCGAAGGTGGGGGTGACGAGCTTCAGGCCCTCCACCGCCGACAGCACCGAGATCGCGGGCGTGATCGCCGCGTCGCCGTAGAACAGGGCGGCGCCCGCCATCCCCATCATCAGCACCGGGAGGCTTCGTCGCCCGAGCGCGCGCTGAGCCAGGGCCACGAGGGTGAGGGATCCGCCCTCGCCCTTGTTGTCGGCCCGCAGCAGCAGAATGACGTACTTGACCGTGACGGTCAGGATCAGGGCCCAGATCAGCAGGGACAGGATGGCGATGACCAGGTCGCGCGTCAGCGGGACCGGGGTGCCGTGATGCCCGCCGGTCGCCGCCATGACGGTCTCCCGCATGGCATAGAGGGGGCTCGTTCCGATGTCCCCGTAGACGACGCCGATGGCGCCGAGGGTCAGGGTCCAGAAGCCTGCCTTGTGGTGGCTTTCCGGGAGGGAAGCCTCCGGTGCCGCGGAATCGGCATGGGCGGGGGCGACAGCGTGCTGATCTGCCATGAGTGCTACTTTGCGGATATGCCCGCGGACGGCCCTGTTCAACTGCGTTGCGGTACGACGAAGGGCGGCCCCCCTCTTCGCGAGAACGTGGCGGCCGTCGGTGCCGGCGCGGCGGGCTCTCTAGCACATCGCGCTCAAGCTTAAAACGAAATCTGCGTTAGGGTTCCATCACGTCTGGCGGGGCTTCTAGCGCATCTACTCGGCCGCGTCACGTCCCGCCTGCCCGTAGTTCTTGTCGATGTAGTCGAGCACGAGCTTCTGGAAGTCCTGGGCAAGGGTCGGGCCGCGCAGGGTGACGGCCTTGCGGCCGTCGATGAAGACGGGCGCGGCCGGCTGCTCGCCGGTTCCGGGCAGCGAGATGCCGATATTGGCGTGCTTCGACTCGCCCGGCCCGTTCACGATGCAGCCCATGACGGCCACGTTCAGGTTCTCGACGCCCGGATGGGTGCGGCGCCATTCCGGCATGGAGGTGGAGATCCAGGACTGGATGTCCCGTGCCAGCTCCTGGAACACCGACGAGGTGGTGCGTCCGCAGCCCGGGCAGGCGGCGACCAGCGGCACGAAGGTGCGAAAGCCCATCGTCTGCAGCAGCTCCTGGGCGGTCTTCACCTCGAGGGTGCGGTCGCCGCCGGGCTCGGGCGTGAGGGAGAAGCGGATCGTGTCGCCGATCCCCTGCTGAAGCAGGATGCCGATGGCGGCCGAGGAGGCCACGATCCCCTTCGAGCCCATGCCGGCCTCGGTGAGGCCGAGATGGATCGCGTAGTCGGACCGGCGGGCGAGCTCCTGGTAGACGGCGATGAGGTCCTGCACGGCCGAGACCTTGGCGGACAGGATGATCCGGTCGCGGGAGAGGCCGATCTCCTCCGCGCGGGCCGCGGAGAGCAGCGCCGATTGGACCATCGCCTCGCGGGTCACCCAGCGCATGTCGCGCGGGTTCGCGGAGGCCGCGTTCTCGTTCATCAGGTGGGTGAGGAGCTCCTGGTCGAGGGAGCCCCAGTTGGCGCCGATGCGCACCGCCTTGCCGTGCCGGATCGCCATCTCGACGATGGCCGAGAACTGCCGGTCCTTCTTGTCCTTGAAGCCGACATTGCCCGGGTTGATCCGATACTTGTCGAGGGCTTCGGCACAGGCCGGATGGTCGGCGAGCAACTGGTGCCCGATGTAATGGAAGTCGCCCACGAGCGGCACGGTCACGCCGAGACGGTCGAGCCGCTCTCGGATCTTCGGCACGGCCGCCGCGGCTTCGTCCCGGTCCACCGTGATGCGCACGATCTCCGAGCCGGCGCGGGCCAGGGCCGCGACCTGAGCGACGGTCGCGTCCACGTCCGCCGTGTCGGTGTTCGTCATCGACTGGACGACCACCGGCGCACCTCCGCCCACCACGACGGAGCCGACGCGCACGCCGACTGTGCGGTGGCGCGGGGCGGGGCCGGCCAGGGTCTTAGGGGAAATCCCGGCTGCGGGAGAAAGGGTGCTGGATGTCATCTGGTGGTCCACGGCGGCAGCGACCGGCTGCCGTGGATTAGCTGATGCCAAACGCCTCGTTCGTCAAGCGCGACCGGATCACACAAGGCCGCGGGATCAGTGCCGCTCCTGGCTGTGGCCCTGGCAATGGGCGCAATGGCCCGCGACCTCAAGCACCTTCGACCGCGGCTCGAAGCCCGCCCGCAGGAGGATGTCCGACAGGGCTCCCGTGAGCGCCGCCGAGGAACCTTCGCTGACGCTGCCGCAGCTCTCGCAGATCAGGTAGGCCACCGCGTCGCGGCCGCTGTCGCTGTTGACGGTGCTGATATATGCGTTCCGGCTCGCAAGCCGGTGGGCCAGTCCCTGTTCGATCAGGAAATCGAGAGCCCTGTAGACGGTGATCGGGGCCATGCGGCGGGCGTTCGAGGCCAGCATGTCGGCGAGCTCATAGGCGCCGAGGGGCTTCGGGCTGGAGCAGAGCGCCTCGAGGACGGTGCGGCGGATTCGCGTCAGGCGGACGCCGTGGGCCCGGCAGATCGCTTCGGCGCGGGCGAGGGTCTGGGTGATCTCCTTCGAGGGCGGGAGAGGTTGGAGGCGGTCGCTCTTGCTTTCCACAAGAGCCTTGTAGGTTGCAGGGTGGGTCACGGTCGTTCCTCCTCATTGGGGGCTGAGAGGTAGGATTTTGATCAATCCCGGTAATAGACCCAATTTATATAGGTTATATCGCTACACTTTCAAAGAGGGAAGTTACGCAATGACATATCGAATTCCCTTGCGTTATTGCAAAGTTTGATCTCGTCACCCCTGGGCGAACTTCCAGACCTTCGACCGCTTGACGTCCGAATCCTCAAGGGAACGGGTGACCGGCACCTCGTAGACCGCCAGCTCCTCGAGCCGCTCCTTCGGCAGATAGCTCCGTCCCGGATCGCCGATCAGGACCGTGGCGCCCCGGCGGCTCAGGGCGAGGAGCCAGTCCGTCACCCGCAGTGCGAGGTCGCGCTCGTAGCAGATGTCGCCGGCCAGGACCGTGTCCCAGCCGTCGTCCCGGCCCACGAGATCCGCGTGGACCGGTTGGATTCTGACGCCGTTGGCCTCGGCGTTGAGATTCATGGCCGCGATGGCGAACGAATCGATGTCGCAGGCCGTGACCTCCGCCGCCCCGGCTTTCATGGCGGCGATCGCCACGAGGCCGGAGCCCGAGGCGAAGTCGAGCACCCGCTTTGCGCGCACGGTGTCCGGATGGTCGAGAACGTACCGGGCGAGCGCCTGTCCTCCGGCCCAGGCGAAGGCCCAGAAGGGCGGCGGCAGGCCGATCTCGCCCAGCTCCTCCTCGGTCCTCTGCCAGAGATCGGTGGCCTCGTCGGCCACATGCAGGACCAGTTCCGGCGCATGCGGGACGGGACGCAGCCGCGTCTCGGCCAGGATGAAGGCGGCGGGATCGGCGATCATGACGCCAGCATCGAAGCATAGAGTCCTTTCACGGCCTCCATCACGTCCCGTTCCGTGAAGCCGTCCAGAACCCGGGCGCGGGCCGCCTCGCCCATGCGGGCCACCCGCTGCGGGTCGCCCGCCAGCGCCGCGAGGGCCTTGCCCAGGCTCGCGGCGTCGTCCGGCGGGACGATCAGCCCCTCGACGTCGTGACGCACGAGGGTGCGGCAGCCGGGCACGTCGCTGGTCACGATGGCGCGCCCGCAGGCCGCGGCCTCCAGCAGGGTCCGGGGCAGGCCCTCGCCGCCGCGGGAGGGCAAACAGGCGACATGGTGCTCGCGCCAGACGGCGGCCACGTCCCGGGTCGCGCCGTGCCAGGCGATCCCGGGCTCAGCCGACCATTCCTTCAGGGTCGTCTCTGGGATGGCCTTGGGGTTGGACGGATCGGGCGCGCCATACAGCGAGAGTTCGACGGGGAGGCCCTTCGCCCGGGCCTGCCGCACCGCCTCGACCGCGAGGTCGATCCCCTTGGACCACAGCATGCGGGCGACGACGGCGACCTTGAGCGGGGGATGGGAGGGCAGGGGAGACGGGGTCAGCGCCTCTGGGTCGATGCCGGCCCCGCCCACGATCGTCACGTTGGCGCCTGCGGGGTCGAGGCCGATCAGCCTCGGATCGTCGGTGTTCTCGAACAGGTAGCGGGTCCGGCCGGTCTCGAGACCGCGCACGAGCAGCCGGATGGCGCGCCGGGCCAGCCGCCCGGTCATGTCCGTCCGGGCGCCGAGGAAACCAAGCCCCGTAAGGGCATAGACGCGCCGCCCGACCCCCGCCATGGCGGCCGCGAAGCCGCCGGTCAGGATGCCCTTGAGGGCAATGCAGTGGACGAGATCCGCCTTCTCGTCCTTCAGGATCGCGGCGAGCTGGCCGGCGGCGTAGCCGGCCGCCATGGGATTGAGGCTGCGGCGTTCCGCCTCGAGAGGGACCACCCGCGCGCCCGTCGCCTCGATGGCCTCCCGGTGCGCGCGCACCCGCGTGACCACGGTGACCTCCAGGCCGAGTTCTCGCGCCGCGCGGGCCATGGGGAGGAAATGGGAGGCGAAGAACCAGTCCTCGGTCACCACGAAGACGAGCTTGCGGCCTTGGACGTCAGCGGAGGGCAAAGGAGACACAGATCGATCCAGAATGAGTAACGAGGTCCTTCTAGAGCATTTTCGCCCAAAGGGGAGACCGCTCGAGGCCGGAACCTCGTCCGCCGTGCTCCGTTGCCGTCTGGCCTCGGAGCAGGAGACGAGCGAGGATGAGCGATTGGCTGCCGACGATCCTGGGCACCGTGGCGGGGCTCCTGTCCACCGCGAGCTTTGCGCCTCAGGTCCTGAAGGCGTGGCGCGAGCGCGACACGGCGGCCATCTCGAAACGCATGTACATGGTGACCGTCACGGCCTTCGTGCTGTGGTCGATCTACGGCTTCCTGCTCGGCAGCCTGCCGCTCATCGTGTTCAACCTGCTGAGCCTCGCCATGAGCGCCACGATCCTCGTGCTCAAGGTCCGCAACGACCGGCGGGATGCCAAGGCATCGAAGACGCAGGCGGAACCCGGCATGGCGCGCTCCGGTTGACACTTCCTCTGCCAAACATGGGCGCGTCATGCTGCTGGACCCGAATACATCGCCTGAGAACGTCGTCGATCCGCGCGATGCGGCCGAAACGGCAGGGCTGCGCTACGTGTCCGACGAGGAGCCGGGCATCCGGCGCAAGAAGTCCGGTAAGGGCTTCACCTATGTGGGACCCGACGGCAAGAAGGTCGCGGACGAGGCCACGCTTTCCCGCATCCGCTCCCTGGCGATCCCGCCCGCCTATGCGGATGTATGGATCTGTCCGCGGGCCGACGGGCACGTCCAGGCCACGGGGCGGGACGCCAAGGGCCGCAAGCAGTATCGGTATCACCCGGCTTTCCGCGAGATCCGCGAGAGCACGAAGTTCGAGCACATGATCGAGTTCGCCAAGGCGCTTCCGGCGGTCCGCAAGACCATCGACGATCACATGAGCCAGCGCGGCCTGCCGCGGGAGAAGGTTCTGGCGACGGTGGTGCATCTGCTCGAGAACACGCTGATCCGCGTCGGCAATTCCGACTACGCCAAGCAGAACAAGAGCTACGGGCTCACCACCCTGCGCGATCCGCACGTGAAGGTGGACGGGCCGGAGCTGCGCTTCCAGTTCAAGGGCAAAAGCGGCAAGACCTGGAAGCTCGCGGTCAAGGACCGGCGCATCGCCAGGATCGTGAAGGCGTGCCAGGACCTGCCCGGCCAGGACCTGTTCCAATATCTCGACGAGGAGGGGCAGCAGCAATCGGTCACCTCCGCCGACGTGAACGCCTATCTCAAGGAGATCACGGGCCGCGACATCACCGCCAAGGATTTCCGCACCTGGGCCGGCACCGTGCTGGCGGCGCTGGCGCTCGCCGAGTTCGAGGAGTTCGACAGCGAGGCGAAGGCCAAGAAGAACATCCGCCAGGC
This sequence comes from Pseudomonadota bacterium, assembly GCA_023426505.1. GTDB lineage: Bacteria > Pseudomonadota > Alphaproteobacteria > Rhizobiales > Beijerinckiaceae > Microvirga. The sequence continues at coordinate 3,139 of JAFAAP010000189.1, read as the reverse complement.
GATCGAGAAGGTCTCGTCACGCCTCGGCAATACCCCCACCATCTGCCGCAAGTGCTACGTGCATCCCGAGGTGTTCAGCTGCTACCTCGAAGGCTCGCTGATGCTCGAAATCCGGGACGAGGTCGAGGCGGAGCTGCGCGACAACCTCGCCGGCCTCAAGCCCGAGGAGGCGGCGGTCCTGTCCCTGCTTCAGGAGCGGCTGTCGCGCGAGATCGAGGTGACGAAGAGCAAGGCCGCCAAGCAGAAGCGCAAGGCCTCTCCCGCACAGGCCCAGTCCGAGATCCGGGCCTGACGGCGAACATTTTCGACTCGCCCGGCGTTGGGACTTGCGTCATGTCCAGACGGAGAGGCTTGCGATGCGTGTCCACCACCTCAATTGCGGCTGCATGTGTCCCGTCGGCGGCAGGTTGATGGACGGCGTGAGCCACGGGCTGACCAGCGAGCTGGTCTGCCACTGCCTCCTCGTCGAGAGCGACCGCGGGCTCGTCCTGGTCGATACCGGCTTCGGGACGCGCGACGTCGAGGAGCCCTATGAGCGGCTGAGTCCGTTCTTCATCCATTTCAACCGCATCCAGTTCGAACGTCGCTACACGGCCCTCGAACAAGTTCGTGGCCTCGGCTTCTCCCCGCGCGACGTGCGCCACATCGTCCTGACGCATCTCGATTTCGACCATGCCGGAGGCCTCGAGGATTTTCCCGAGGCCCGCGTGCACGTTCTCCAGCCGGAGGCGGAGGTCGCCCAGGTTCGGCGCGGCTTCATCCAGCGCCGTCGCTACCGGCCCGACCAGTGGGACGGCGTCCACGACTGGCGCTTCTACCGGCCGGGAGGCGGACGCTGGTTCGGCTTCGATGCGGTCCGCGACCTCGACGGCCTGCCGCCCGAGATCCTGATGATCCCGCTGCCCGGCCACACGATCGGCCATGCGGGCGTCGCGATCGATACCCCGGAAGGCTGGCTGCTCAATGCGGGCGACGCCTATTTCTACCGGCACGAGATGGATTCGGCGCCCCGCTGCACGCCGGGCCTCGCCGCCTATCAGCGCATGATGGAGATGGACCGTCCGGCACGCCTTCACAACCAGGAGCGCCTCCGCGTGCTCGCCAACGATCGGCGCCGCGGGATGCGGATCTTCTGCAGCCACGACGCGGTCGAACTCGAGGCTCTGCAGCGTCTCAGCACCGGTTGGCGCCCTGTCTGAGCCCGCAGCCTTTCCGCTCCCGTTTTCCCGTCAAGCCGCTGCACCCCTGGTCCGCTCTAGGGCTGCGCCCTAAAAGCAGACAGGAACGTCAAAGGGGAAGCGGAAATGGAATTCGACGCCCTGATGCTCTCGCGCATCCAGTTCGCGTTCACGATCGCCTTCCACATCATCTTTCCGGCCTTCACCATCGGCCTCGCCAGCTGGCTCGTGGCGCTGGAGTTCAACTGGCTCCGGACGGGCAACCCGCTCTACCGCAACCTCTTCCGCTTCTGGGTGAAAGTCTTCGCGGTCTCGTTCGGCCTCGGCGTCGTGTCGGGAATCGTGATGAGCTATCAGTTCGGCACCAACTGGTCGCGCTTCTCCGAGTTCACCGGCAACGTGCTCGGGCCCGTGATCGCCTACGAGGTCATCACGGCCTTCTTTCTCGAAGCCGCGTTCCTCGGCATCATGCTGTTCGGCTGGGAAAAGGTCGGTGAACGGCTTCACTTCTTTGCGACCTGCATGGTGGCGCTCGGCACGCTGATCTCCGCCTTCTGGATCCTGTCGGCCAATTCCTGGATGCAGACTCCCGACGGCTTCGCGATCGAGAACGGCAAGGCGGTCCCGGTCGACTGGTTCAAGGTCGTGTTCAATCCGTCCTTCCCATTGCGCTATGCGCATATGGTGATGGGCTGCTACCTTACGACGGCCTTCGCGGTGGCCGGCATGTCGGCCTGGATGCTCCTGCGCCATCCGCACGACGCGCCGGAGGCGAAGCTCGCGGGCGCCCGGCGCTCCATGTCGATGGCGCTCTGGTTCGCGCTGATCTTCGTGCCGGTCCAGATCCTCATCGGCGATCTCCACGGCCTCGGCGTGCTGAAGTACCAGCCCACCAAGCTCGCCGCCATCGAGGGCAACTGGGACCGCATGGCCAACATGCCGCTGCGCCTCTTCGCGATCCCCGACGAGGAGGCGGAGACGAACCGTTACGAGATCGGCATCCCGAAGGTCGGGAGCTGGGTTCTGACCCACGCCTTCGACGGCGTGGTGCCCGGCCTCAAGGAGGTCCCGCGCGACGAGCGCCCGCCGGTCTGGCCCGTGTTCTTCTCGTTCCGGATCATGGTGGGCATCGGCTTCGCGATGCTCGGCCTCGGGCTGTGGAGCGTTTACCTGCGCTGGAAGGGCACGCTCTTCACCAACAGGGCGTTCCTCACCGCCGCCATGCTGATGACGCCGTCCGGGTTCGGGGCGGTTCTCTTCGGCTGGTTCACGGCCGAGATCGGACGCCAGCCCTACGTCGTCTATGGCCACCTGCGCACGGCAGACGCGGTGTCTCCCGTCTCGGCGCAGGCGGTGGGCACGACCCTCGTCATCTTCATCGTGGTCTATGCTTTCGTGTTCGGCTTCGGCTCCTACTACCTCGCGAAGCTCCTGCGGCGCGGGCCCGATCCGATCGAGGACATCCGCGACGATATCGGCAAGAAGCCCAAGCGGCCGTTCTCCCTGCCCGACGAGGGGCTCGAGACGGGGTCGGGCCGCAGACCTCAACCGGCGGAATAGGAGCGACGCGATGTTCGGCTTCGGGACGGAACACGAGGGACTCGCTTTCTGGCTGCCGCTCATCTGGGCCGGCCTGATCGCCGTGGCGGTCGCCATGTACGTGATCGTCGACGGATTCGACCTCGGCATCGGGATCATGTTCAAGGCCGCCCGCGAGGAAAACTGGCGCGACCGGATGATGTTTTCCGTCGCGCCGATCTGGGACGGCAACGAGACCTGGCTCATCCTAGGCGGCGGAGGCCTCTTCGCGGTGTTCCACATTGCCTATGCGGTGCTCATGCCGGCCTTGTACCTGCCGATCATCTTCATGCTCATCGCCCTCATCTTTCGCGGCGTCGCCTTCGAGTTCCGCTTCAAGGCGGACCGCTCGAAATTCCTGTGGGACAACGCCTTCTTCTTCG
>JAFAAP010000119.1 GCA_023426505.1 Pseudomonadota bacterium | reverse complement strand
AGCCGCTGGAGGCTTACGTCCCGCAGCGCGACCACCTGGTCCTGATCGGCACCGGGGATGGGAGCGCCATCGGCGGCCGCGGCCGGTGGCTTTCGTTCGAAGGGCGGTGGGCGTGGCGGCTCAAGGACTGGCTCGACCGCCGCTTCATGCGCCGGTTCCGGTGATCAGGCCTTGGTCTGGCCCCGAATGAAGTTGATGATGCCGGAGAAGTCGTCGCCCTCGTGTCCGGCCGCTGCGAAGAGCGCATAGAGTTGCGCGGCCTCCGCGCCGAGGGGCGTGGTCGCGCCGGACGAGAGCGCCGCTTCCTGGGCGAGACGCAGGTCCTTGAGCATCAGGGCCGCCGCGAAGCCCGGCTTGTAATCGTTGTTGGCCGGCGAGGTCGGCACCGGGCCGGGCACAGGGCAATAGGTCGTCAGCGACCAGCACTGGCCCGAGGCCGTGGACGCGACGTCGAACAGGGCCTGGTGCGAGAGTCCGAGCTTCTCGGCGAGCACGAAGGCCTCGGCCACGCCGATCATCGAGATGCCGAGGATCATGTTGTTGCAGATCTTCGCCGCCTGGCCGGCGCCCGCATCGCCGCAATGGACCACCTTCTTGCCCATCTGCGACAGGATCGGCTCGGCGCGGGCGAAGGCCTCCGGCGCGCCGCCTGCCATGAAGGTGAGCGTCGCGGCCTTGGCGCCGCCGACGCCGCCCGAGACCGGCGCGTCGAGGGATTGCAGGTTGCCGCCCTGCTCCTGCGCCAGCGCGTGGGCCTTGCAGGCGCTGTCCACGTCGATGGTGGAGCAGTCGATCAGGAGAGTGCCGGGCTTCACGGCCGACACGATGCCGGTCCAGACCGACAGCACGTGCTTGCCGGCCGGCAGCATGGTGATGACGATGTCCGCGTCGCGCACGGCCTCGCCTGCGGAGCCCGCGATGCTGGCGCCGTCCGCCCGCGCCTGGTCGCAGGAGGCGGGCGAGAGGTCGAAGCCGACGACCTGATGGCCGGCCTTCACGAGATTGGCCGCCATGGGGCCGCCCATGTGGCCGAGGCCGATGAACGCGATGATGGTCATGGAATAATCCTCCCGGTCTTGATGATTGTGGTGGGCCGGCGGCCCGGCTGGAAATCGTGCAAAGTGTTCCTATGAGCGTCGTGCGGTCCAAAGCGCCCCGATGAGCGCGAAGCCGTAGAACCACAGCATCAGCGAACCGAACACCTTGTCGAGCGCCGGGTTCAGGGCGGGGAAGAACACCGCGAAGTGGGAGCCCACCGCCGCCATGACCAGCATGCCCGGAACGGCCGCGAGCGCCACCGCAGTGACGGCCGCCTTTCCGGGCGCGCGCAGCACGCGCGGCGTCAGGAGGCCGAGGAGCAGGCCCAAGCCGGCACCGCCGGCGAAGTTGAGCTGGAACGGGCGCCGGCCCTCCAGGAAGAACAGGTGGCCGGCGAACGAAAAGAGCGCGAAGATCGCAGCCGCCAGCCCGAACCCGAGGCCGAGCGACCGGAGGATCATCGGTTGCCGCGCCCGACGAGGCTGCGCGCCACGATCAGGCGCATGACCTCGTTGGTGCCCTCGAGGATCTGGTGGACGCGCAGGTCGCGCACGATCTTCTCGATCCCGTAATCGGCGAGATAGCCGTAGCCGCCGTGGAGCTGGAGCGCCTCGTTGGCGATCTCGAAGCCGCGATCCGTCGCGATGCGCTTCGCCATGGCGCAGAGCTTGGTGGCCTCCAGGTCCTTGGCGTCGAGCGCGGAGGCCGCACGCCACAGGAAGGTGCGGGCCGCCTCCAGCTCCGTCGCCATGTCGGCGAGGCGGAACTGGATCGCCTGGAAATCCGAGATGCGCTTGCCGAAGGCCTTGCGGTCGCCCGTATAGGTGATCGCCTTGTCGAGCGCCGCCTGCGCGCCGCCGAGCGAGCAGGCGCCGATGTTGAGCCGCCCGCCGTCGAGGCCCGACATGGCGATCTTGAAGCCCATGCCCTCATCGGACCGACGGTGGGCGACCGGCACGCGCACGTCCTCGAAGATCCCCGCGGCGGTCGGCGGGGCGTTCCAGCCCATCTTCTTCTCCTGCGCCCCGAAGGAGACGCCCGGCATGTCCTTCTCGATGACGAGGGTCGAGATGCCCGACGGGCCATCCTCGCCCGTGCGCACCATGGTCACGTAGATGTCCGACGTGCCGGCGCCCGAGATGAACTGCTTCACGCCGTTGACCACGTAATGGTCGCCGTCGCGCACGGCCTTGGTCTTAAGCGCCGCCGCGTCCGAGCCGGAGCCGGGCTCCGTCAGGCAGTAGCTGCCGATCAGGTCCATGGTGCTCAAGGACGGCAGGAAGCGCTGGCGCTGCTCCTCCGACCCGTAGCGGTCGATCATCCAGGCGACCATGTTGTGGATGGACAGATAGGCGGAGATCGCCGGGCAACCGGTGGCGAGCGCCTCGAAGATCAGCGCCGCGTCGAGGCGCGTCATGCCCGACCCGCCGACATCGTCGCGGGTGTAGATCGCCGCCATGCCGAGGGAAGCGGCCTCGCGCATCACGTCGACGGGAAAATGCTTCTTCTCGTCCCATTCCAGCGCATGGGGGGCGAGCTTTTCCGCCGCGAAGGCGAGGGCCATGTCGCGGACGGCGATTTGGTCTTCGGTGAGGGAGAACTGATTCATGGGGATCCGGCACGGTTAGAGGGATGGCCGCCTACGCATCGTTCGATCAGCAAGGAAGAACGCGAACATGTCCTTCCTCACCATAAGATAGAAGCCACTTATCACGTGTCACCAGAACGAGTCCCTCGGCCCGAGCCGTGGCGGCAATAATCCGGTCGGCCGGATCCGTCGGTGGCGTGCCCGGCAGAAACGCCGATGCGATCAGCGTCCGCGGAGGCATCGGCGCCAAACGCATGCCGGGGAGCGCAAGCGCTGCGTCGAACCATGCGTCGGGCGCCATGCTCAGCGCGATCCTGCCCTTGCGTACCAGCGTTCCGATCTCCCAGGCCGTGATAGGCGAGATCAGGATCTCGTCATTCTGCGCAGCCTCGTCGACCGCTTGGCGGCAAGGTTGCGAGACGTCCTCTCCGTTGGCGATCCAGAGCATGGCGCAGGTGTCGAGGAGAAGCGCCGCCACTCAGAGGATCCCGCGTTCCGCGGCCCACGCTTCGCCGGTCGGGGAGGTGATGTCGAACCCGACGTTGATGCGCACCGTTCCCTTCAGTCCCCCGAAAGGAGATTTCGGCGGCTTGGACGTCTCAGGTGAGCGTCCACTTTCGTCGGCGCTGACCTTGCGAAAGACAAGCTCTTCCTTTTCCAGGTCGACCTGCTCCGTCCGCCATCCGGCGCTCAGCCAAGCTTGGGTCATGACGTGGTTCTGAGCGTTGTTCGACCACAGCGCCCGGTGCCGGCGCGAAGAAGGCGGAAGATGGAACCCGAGAATGCGCTCGATCTCCCTGAAGCTGGTACGCCATACCGGCGTAGGCAGCCGCGCGAGATGATCCTTCAAAGGCTCGTACTTGGACACCATAGCCTCCCGACCGGGTTAGTAACTATAGTTATACATAGTTACTAACCCGTCAAGGAGAGTTACTTCATCGTCGGAATGGAGAATTCCGCGCCTTCCTTGATGCCGGACGGCCAGCGCGACGTGACCGTCTTGGTCTTGGTGTAGAACCGGACCGCATCGGGGCCGTGCTGGTTCAGGTCGCCGAACCCGGAGGCCTTCCAGCCGCCGAAGGTATAGTAGGCGAGCGGCACCGGGATCGGCACGTTGATGCCGACCATGCCGACATTCACCTTCGAGGCGAAGTCGCGGGCGGCGTCGCCGTCGCGGGTGTAGATCGCGACACCGTTGCCGTATTCGTGCTCGGAGGGCAGGCGCAGGGCGTCGTTGTAGTCCTTGGCGCGCACCACCGACAGGACGGGTCCGAAGATCTCCTACTTGTAGATGCGCATGGTGGGCTGCACCTCGTCGAAGAGGCAGCCGCCCATGTAGAAGCCGTTCTCGTAGCCCTGCATCTTGAAGTTACGGCCGTCCACCACGAGCTTCGCGCCCTCCTGGACGCCGAGGTCGACGTAGCCGCGCACCTTGTCCAGATGAGCCTTGGTGACGAGCGGGCCGTAATCGGCCGAGAGGTCGGTGGAGGGGCCGACCTTCAGGCTCTCGACCCGCGGGACCAGCTTGTCCATGAGGGCGTCGGCCGTGGCCTTGCCGACCGGCACCGCGACCGAGACCGCCATGCAGCGCTCGCCCGCCGAGCCGTAGCCCGCGCCGATCAGCGCATCGACCGCCTGGTCCATGTCCGCGTCCGGCATGATGATCATGTGGTTCTTGGCGCCGCCGAAGCAGTGCGCGCGCTTTCCGTGCGCGGTGGCGCGGGAATAGACGTACTGGGCGATCGGCGAGGAGCCCACGAAGCCGACGGCCTTCACGTCCGGATCGTCGAGGATCGCGTCCACCACTTCCTTGTCGCCGTTGACGACGTTGAGGATGCCGGCCGGCAGGCCCGCCTCGATCATCAGCTCGGCGAGGCGCATCGGCACGCCGGGATCGCGCTCGGAAGGCTTGAGGATGAAGGCGTTGCCGCAGGCGATGGCGGGGGCGAACTTCCACATGGGGATCATGGCCGGGAAGTTGAACGGCGTGATGCCGGCGACGACCCCGAGCGGCTGGCGGATCGAGTACATGTCGATGCCCGGGCCGGCGCCTTCCGTGAACTCGCCCTTGAGGAGATGCAGGATGCCGCAGGCGAACTCCACCACCTCGACGCCGCGCTGGATGTCGCCCTTGGCGTCCGGAATGGTCTTGCCGTGCTCGCGGGCGAGGAGCTCGGCGAGCGAATCCATTTCCTTGGCGATGAGCTCCAGGAATTTCATCATCACGCGGGCGCGGCGCTGCGGGTTGGTGGCGGCCCAGGACACCTGGGCAGCCTTGGCGTTCTCCACCGCCTCGCGCAGCTCGTCCTTGGAGGCGAGCGCCACCTTGGCGATGACCTCGCCGGTCATCGGCTGGAACACGTCGGCCGTGCGGCCCGACTTGCCGGGGACCTGCTTGCCGCCGATGAAATGTCCGATCTCGCGCATGGCGTCTTTCCTCCTCAAGGGGTGTTCTGATGCGGCCTGTTCTATCATTGTCGAAAACGCACGGCTATGGGTGAAACTGAGGCCGCGTTGTGCGAAAATGCCAATACGGTCTTTGAGGATCTTCAGCGCGTGAACGCATTCGACTGGGACGACCTGCGCTTTTTCCTGGCGGTGGCCCGCGCCGGCCGCCTCACGGTCGCGGCCCGTCGTCTCGAGGCGGATCATACCACGGTTTCGCGCCGCATCTCGGCTCTCGAACAGGCCCTTCAGACCAAGCTCTTCGAGCGCGGGCCGCAGGGCTATGCCCTCACCGAGGCGGGCGAGCGGCTCCTCGGCCTGGCGGAGAGCATGGAGAGCCAGGCGCTCGCCGTCGCGAGCGAGGTGGGGGGCTCCGATCTCGCACTGTCCGGCACGGTCCGGATCGGCGCGCCGGACGGGTTCGGAACGTACTTCCTCGCGCCGGAGCTCGGGGCGCTCGCCGAGCAGCACCCGGACCTGACGCTCCAGATCGTCGCCCTGCCGCGCACCTTCTCGCTGTCGAAGCGCGAGGCCGACATCGCCATTACGTTGGAGCAGCCGACGGAGGGGCGGCTGGTCTCGCGCAAGCTCACCGACTACCGGCTGAGGCTCTACGCCTCGAAGGCCTATCTCGATCGCCACGGGCCGATCGAGGAGCCCGCGGACCTCGCCGGCAAGACCCTCGTGACCTACGTGCCGGACCTCGTCTACAGCCCGGTGCTCGACTATTTCACCGGCCTCGAGAAATACACCTCGCGCCGCTACGAATGCGCCAGCGTGGTCGCCCAGGTCGAGGCCGTGCGGGCGGGCATCGGCGTCGGGGTGCTGCACGACTACGCGATCCGGCAGTTCCCGGAGCTTCGGGTGGTGACGCCGTCCCTATCCTTCATGCGCACCTACTGGCTCGTGATGCACGCAGAAGTGCGCAGCCTCCGCCGCGTCGAGGAGGTGCATTCCTTCATCCTGAGCCGCGTGAAGGCGAAGCGTGGCCTTTTTCTGTAACGCCAGCGTGGTCTTCACCTCGCCCAAGAGAGACGCTAAGGCTTGTCCCAACCATTCACGGAGTTTTCCATGCCCTCCAAGCTCGACCAGTTGCGCGCCATGACGGTCGTGGTCGCCGATACCGGCGATCTCGACGCCGTTCGCCGCCTGAAGCCCCAGGACTGCACCACCAACCCGACGCTGCTGCTCAAGGCCGTCGAAGCCCCGGCCTACGCCCATATCCTCGACGAGGCCCTGACCTGGGGCCGCGCCCAGGGCGGATCGCGCGAGGGCGTCGTCGCGGCGATCTGCGACCGGCTCGCGGTGGCCTTCGGGGCGGAGCTCGCCGGCATCGTGCCCGGCCGGGTCTCGACCGAGGTCGATGCGGACCTGTCCTTCGACACCGAGGCGACCGTCGCCAAGGCGCGGGCGATCATCAAGGCCTACGAGGAGCGCGGCGTCGGGCGCGACCGTATCCTGATCAAGATCGCCTCCACTTGGGAGGGCATCCGCGCGGCGGAGATCCTCCAGAAGGAGGGCATCGACTGCAACCTCACGCTTCTCTTCAGCCACGCCCAGGCGCAGGCCTGCGCGGAGGCCGGCGTGTTCCTCATCTCGCCCTTCGTCGGCCGCATCCTCGACTGGCACGTGAAGGCGGGCGGCGGCCCCTACACGGGCGAGACCGATCCGGGCGTGCTGTCCGTGCGCAACATCTACGCGTCCTACAAGGCGCAAGGGATCAAGACCGTCGTGATGGGCGCCTCCTTCCGCAACGTTGGCGAAATCGAGGCGCTCGCCGGCTGCGACCGGCTCACGATCTCGCCCGCGCTCCTCGACGAACTCGCGAAGGCCGAGGGCGAGCTGCCGCGCAGGTTGTCGGCCGACACTGTCGCGAAGGTTCCGGCGCCGGCGCGCATGGACGAGAAGAGCTTCCGCTTCGCCCTCAACGAGGACGCCATGGCGACCGAGAAGCTCGCCGAGGGCATCCGCCAGTTCGTGAAGGACCTGCGCAGCTTGCGTTCGCTGGTGGCGCAGCGGCTGGAGAGCAAGGAGGCGGCTTAAATCCGCCTCCCTGCCGTGACATGGGAGAAGCCGGCTCAGCGATTGTCGGGCCGGCTTCGCACCGCCAGGAGCCCCATACGCGTGATGCGGTAGGGACCTCCGTTCGAGGACGCGATCAGGCCCTTCTGCCGAAGCGCCTTGAACAGGTCGAGCGTGCAGAGGGACATGAGCCATCCCTCGCGGGTGAGGCATTCGATTTCGGAAATGCGGCCGTTCTCGTCCCTGTAGTGACGAATGAGACCGCCCTGCGCGAGCACGTGCAGCACGCGCTGGCCATTGCGTGAAACGTTCACGGGAAAAACCCAAAGCTTTGTGAAGTGTCGAAGAGAAGTGCGCGCACGCGCGCATTCGGCCGATCGATCAGCCGATGCCCGCCTTCAGGTGGCGGGCCCTACCGGGTCTCGGTCTCTCCGCGCATAAAAGCTCCAGGTGGAAACGGCCCCGTTATAGGGGCCGTTTCATCAGGACGTCAATGATCAGCGGCTCGCCAGCGCCTTCTCGCGGATCTGCGAGAGCGACATGGCCGGCGTGATCGCTTCCGGGTCGAGCAGGCAATGCAGGATCGCGGGCTTTCCGGAGGTGAGCGCGCGCTCCAGGGCCGGCGCGAAATCCTCCGTGCGCTCCACCCGCTCGCCGTAGCCGCCGAAGGCCTTGGCATAGGCGGCGAAGTCCGGGTTCTTCAGCATCGTGGCCGAGACGCGGCCGGGATATTCCCGCTCCTGGTGCATGCGGATCGTGCCGTAGATGCCGTTGTTGACCACGATGACGATGATCGGCAGGTCGTACTGCACGGCGGTCGCGAATTCCTGGCCGTTCATCAGGAAGCAGCCGTCGCCGGCGAAGCAGACCACCTCGCGCTCCGGGAACAGCGC
>JAFAAP010000094.1 GCA_023426505.1 Pseudomonadota bacterium | reverse complement strand
CGCCGGACTCGTCCGCGGCGCCTCGAAGGGCGAAGGCCTCGGCAACCAGTTCCTGGCCAATATCCGGGAGGTCGACGCCATCGCCCACGTGGTCCGCTGCTTCGAGGACACCGACATCACCCATGTGGAAGGCAAGATCGACCCGATCGCCGATATCGAGACCATCGAGACCGAGCTCATGCTGGCCGATCTCGACAGCCTGGAAAAGCGGGTGACGGCGCTCGAGAAGAAGGCCAAGGGCAACGACAAGGAGGCGAAGGAGACCCTCGACCTCGTCAACCGCGCCCTCGTCCTCCTGCGCGACGGCAAGCCCGCCCGCCTCGTGGAGCGGAAAGTCGAGGAGGAGCGCCTGTTCCAGATGCTGGGCCTCCTCTCCTCGAAGCCCGTCCTCTACGTCTGCAACGTCGAGGAAGCTTCCGCCGACCAGGGCAACGAGTACTCGGCCCGGGTCTTCCAGCGCGCGAAGGAAGAAGGCGCCAAGGCCGTGGTTGTGTCGGCCAAGATCGAGAGCGAGATCGCCGTCCTCGACGCCGCCGAGCAGAAGGACTATCTCGACGCCATCGGCCTCGCCGAGCCGGGCCTGAACCGGGTGATCCGGGCCGGCTACGAGCTCTTGGGCCTCATCACCTATTTCACGCTCGGCCCGAAGGAGGCCCGCGCCTGGACGATCACCAAGGGCACCCGCGCCCCGCAGGCCGCCGGCGTGATCCACACGGATTTCGAGAAGGGCTTCATCCGCGCCGAGACCATCGCGTATGCGGATTACGTGTCGCTGAAGGGCGAGGCGGGCGCGCGCGACGCCGGCAAGCTGCGCCTGGAAGGCAAGGAATACACCGTGCAGGACGGCGACGTGCTGCACTTCCGCTTCAATACCTGAACCTAAAGGTTTGCTGAACGCCACCTTGGCAGCCCGTTCAGCCACCCTGTCGCATATGTCCTGCATGGAGGTTTGGGGCCATGCAGGACTCTCTCGAAAACATCGTTCAAACCCTTGTGTCGCCGGGTCTCGGCAGTGCGGAACTCGTGCTGGCGGCGCTCGTCGCCTGCGGGTTCCTGTTCAGCACGATCTATTCGCTGTTCGTGAAGGGCGATTCCAGCCTGGAATGGTGGGAACGGTAACGTTCATCCCTGTCACGCAAGCCGCAGCGCCTTCGGGCCGATCCCGAGGCCGATCTGCAGGCTCTCCGCGATGCGCTGCGCCCGGTCGATGAAGAAGGCGGCCACGTCCGGCTCGCACACCTCCCGGGCCGTTTCCTCGAACAGCGCGAGCCAGCGCCCGAACAGCTCCGGCGTCAGATCGAGCCCCATATGGGCCACATGGGGCTTGCCGCCGTAACGGCCGGTCCTGAGAGCGATCGACGACCAGAAATCCACCATGATCGAGAGGTGCTCGTCCCAGCGCTCCGACAGGGCCTGCCGAAAGATCGGCCCGAGGTCCGGATCCTGGAGCACGCGGCCGTAGAAGGTCTCGACGAGGCGGCGGATCAGAGGCTCGGTGACGCCGCGGGCCGGCCCGATGATCTGGATGCTGCGGTTCGTCGTCGGTGAATGGGCCAAGATCGGCCTCCCTTTGTCGCGTCGAAGGGACGAAAGCCAAAGCTCTCGTCCCTCTGTTTGTTTCCTTATCCCATTCTCAGCGATGAGCGTGAGTTCCCTGCGGAAGGTGCGGGTGCTCCCGGTTCGGGGAATGGGTGGTGAGCTCCGTCGGCCGTCCCGTCACCGCATCGACCCCGTAGAAGGCTCCATGCAGGCCCCAATAGCCCGAAACCAGGACCACGAGGGCGACCGCCAAGCCGGCCGGCACGGAGGCCAGGGTGCCGAAGCGGGGCAGAGCCCGGGGCATCTTCTCGACCACGGCCGCGCCGGTCTCCCGGCAGGGATCGGCGGCGACGACGAAGAGGACAGCCATGATCATGGCATGGCCGACGAGGTCGATGCGCCCGAACGGATAGACGGCCGTGAAGAAGATCAGCAGCAGGGCCGCGGCCGACAGGCGGCGCACCAGGGGCGTCCAGAGAAGACCGAAGCCGAGGGTGAACTCCGCCACGCCCGCCATCGGGATGAACACGTCCCGCGGCATGCCGAATGTCAGGAAGGGTTTTTCCTCCACGAGCGGATAGAACCAGTTCGGATAGGCGAACTTCTCGAGGCTCGACCACATCAGGGCGATCGCCACCCCCCAGCGCAGGACCAGGAAGCGCCGCTCGCGCCATTTGGGATCGTCCATCGAGGCCAGCAGCAGATAGGCGGCGACGCCGACGCCCAGCGCCAGGTAGTCCAGCAGGTGGAAGAGGTCGTATTCCCGCAGCGCCACGACCCACAGGGTAATGATGCCCGCAGCCGCGATCGGCATCGTGCGGCGCGAGAAGATGCAGGCCGCGATCAGGAGCTGCGCCCAGGAGACGAGCTCGGAATCGGTCTTCAGGTCCGGCGTGAGATAGATGCCGCCGACCGCGAAGATCGCCACGAAGAAGGCGCCGATGCACACCCGCAGGAAGTCGTCGGAGCGGCTCCAGAGGGGCGCGCTGATCCGGTCGAGGCCGGCGAGCACCATCCGGCCGGGAGCCTTGCGTTCGATCGTAAGCGTCGCCAGGAAGAAGGCGAGCACGAGACCGATGCCGGTCCAGAACCAAGGGTTCGTCAGGGTGGCGCCGATCGGCTGCGGCGCGGCATCGACGATATAGGGAGCGAACCACTTCACGTGGGCTTCGGCCGGCAGCGCCCAGGCGGAGGCGCCGAGCGCCGCCAAGCTGGCGGCGGCCCGTTTGAAGGTTCGCGATTGGATTGTTCTTGGCTCACGCGGCCCGTTGGCCTGTGTGGCGAGCACCGGTTTCATATTGTCCTCGCGTCTCATACTTATGTGTGACGGCGCCGGTATATCGGCCTGGCACGGACGCTGAAATCCAGATCATTCCCCTAAGGAATTCTCCTGAGATCCCTATCGCTTAGCAGGAATGCGTTCGCTGCAGGCCTCGCACGAGCTTGGCCGGCGGATCGTTCCTGAACCTTGGGCGTTGAGCCTCACGCCATGCATCTTCATCACCGACATCGCTGGGACCTCTCCCCCGCAGAGGCCATCGCCCTCCAGAAGCAGCTGCGCGCCGAGGTGGTCTCCGACCGCCCCATCGACCTCGATGCAGTCAAGCTTGTGGCCGGGGTGGACGTCAGCGTGAAGAATGAGCAGTCCCAGGCGGCCGTCGTGGTGGTGACCTATCCGGGCTTCCTGCCGGTCGAGACGGTCCTCGCCCAGCGCCCGACCCCATTTCCCTATATTCCGGGCCTTCTGAGCTTCCGCGAAGGTCCGGTGCTGGAGGAGGCGTTCGAGAATCTTAAGGCCGAGCCGGACGTGTTCCTGTTCGACGGCATGGGGATCGCCCACCCGCGCCGGATCGGGATCGCCAGCCATATGGGCCTTTGGCTCCAGCGGCCCACCATCGGCTGCGGCAAGACCCTTCTGTGCGGCCGCTACAGGGATCTGGCCGAGGAAAAGGGCGGCGCCGCGCCGCTGGTCGACAAGGGCGAGACCATCGGCGTTGCCCTGCGCACCCGGACCGCCAAGAACCCGATGTTCATCTCGCCGGGCCATCTGGCTGACATTCCGACCGCCGCCGAGCTGGTGCTGCGCTGCTCCCCGAAATATCGCTTGCCCGAGCCGATCCGCTTAGCGCACAACGCCGCCGGGCAGTTCGCCCCCTAACCTTACGAACCGCTCCTGCCGTTTCCTGCCGCGAGTCGCGCCGATGCCCCGTTTCGCTTTCGAAGACTTCGTCCCCGGAACCACCGAGATCCTCGGTCCTGTCACCGTCTCGAAGGACGACATCCTGACCTTTGCCCGCGAATACGACCCGCAGCCTTTCCACGTGGACGAGATCGCCGCGCGGGACAGCTTCGTCGGCACCCTGATCGGATCGGGCTGGCACACGGCCTGCATCAACATGCGCCTCCTGGCCGACGACAAGATCCTCGATTCCACCTCCATGGGCTCGCCGGGCATCGACGAGCTGAAATGGCTCAAGCCCGTCCGCCCGGGCGACACACTCCGGTCGCGAATGACGGTGGTGGATGCCCGCGCCTCGAAGAGCCGTCCCTCCATCGGCCTCGTCCAGTTCCAGTTCGCGCTCGTGAACCAGAACGACGAGACGGTCATGACGCAAGGGAATTGGATCATGTTCGGGCGCCGGGACGCGGAGCCTGTCCCTGCTCTGATGCGCCCTGCCCCTGCGGAGGCCGCCGCCGCTCCGACCGGCACGGATGCGGTCGAGGGACCGCGCTTCTCAGCCAATCCCTATCTCGACGACCTCGTGGCCGGGGACACGGACGAGCTGGGCTCATACACGTTCGAGACCGACGAGATCATCCGCTTCGCGCGTCAGCACGACCCGCAGCGCTTCCATGTGGACCCGGAAGCCGCCAAGCACAGCCTGTTCGGGGATCTCTGCGCCTCCGGCTGGCACACGGCGGCCGTGTGGATGAAGCTGATGATCGCCCACCGCGAGGAGATTCGCGTCCAGGCCCTGGCCCGCGGCGAGCGCCCGGCCCGGCTCGGCCCCTCCCCCGGCTTCACGAACCTGAAATGGCTCAAGCCCGTCTATGCGGGCGACACGGTGACCTATCGCTCGACCACGACCGGCACCCGCGCGTCGGCGTCCCGCCCCGGCTGGGGCATCGCCTTCATGCACAACACGGGCGTGAACCAGCACGGCGAGGAGGTCTTCTCATTCGACGGCATGGTGTTCTGGGAGCGGCGGCCGGAGCCCTGACCGCTTCGGCCTAGTGCCCCTCGAAGCTCACGAGGCTGCGGACCTCGACGCCGAGGTCGCGCAGCTTTTGGGCGCCGCCGAGATCCGGCAGGTCGATGATGAAGCAGGCCGCTACGATGTTGGCGCCCATCTGGCGCAGGAGCTGGCTGGCGGCCACCGCCGTGCCGCCCGTGGCGATGAGGTCGTCCACGAGGATGACCCGCTCCTCCTGGCCGATGGCGTCGGTGTGGATCTCCATCTCGTCGACGCCGTATTCGAGCGAATAGGCGATCCGCACGGTCTCGTGGGGCAGCTTGCCCTTCTTGCGGATCGGCACGAAGCCGGCCGAGAGCTGATGGGCCACGGCCCCGCCGAGAATGAAGCCGCGCGCCTCGATTCCCGCCACCTTGTCCACGCGCCCGCCCGCGAAGGGATGGACGAGCTCGTCCACGGCGCGGCGGAACGCCCGCGCATCGCCGAGCAGCGTCGTGATGTCCCGGAAGATGATGCCCGGCTTCGGATAATCCGGGATGGAGCGGATGGCCGCTTTGAGATCGGTGGCGAGGCGCTGGTCCATGGGAATTGCTCTTCTCTTGAGGGCGCGACCTTATCGGCAACGCGGCCCGGACGCTACTTTCCAATGCCGTGCAGGATGCGTCCTGCAACTGCGTCGAGCTTCTTCAGAAGCGCGGGATCGCGGGCGGACGGCGCCGTCATGATGGCGCCGTCGAGGGC
>JAFAAP010000065.1 GCA_023426505.1 Pseudomonadota bacterium | reverse complement strand
GGGCGGCGACGGCGCCGAGGGCGCGGGCGACGATCCTTCTCAAATGCTTCGAAGCCATGGTGGCTCAGGTCGACTGGCTCGCCTACCTGATCGCTCTCGAAAATGGGAAAGCCCTGTCCGACGCGCGTTCCGAGGTCCTGTATGCCGCCGAGTTCTTTCGTTGGTATTCGGAAGAAGCGGTGCGCATCCCTGGCGAAATCGCTCAGGCACCGGCCGGTGGCAACCGCATCGTCGTCCAGTATCAGCCGATCGGCGTATCGCTTCTGATCACACCGTGGAATTTTCCGGCGGCGATGGCGACGCGCAAGATCGCGCCGGCCCTTGCGGCAGGCTGCACCTGCATCCTGAAGCCTGCGACCGAGACGCCGCTGACCGCGCTCGCGATCGGTCAGATCCTGAGTGAGGCCGGCGTGCCGGACGGGGTCGTGAACATCCTCAATACCACGAAGGCCGGACCTCTCGCCAACGCGATCCTTGCCGATCCCCGAGTCCGCAAGCTCTCGTTCACCGGATCGACCGCAGTCGGCAAGATCCTTCTTCGACAGGCCGCCGAGCAGGTCATCAGCTGCTCGATGGAGTTGGGCGGCAATGCGCCCTTCATCGTGCTCGACGACGCAGATATCGACGCAGCCGTCGAAGGCGCAATGGTCGCCAAGATGCGCAACGGCGGCGAGGCGTGCACGGCGGCCAACCGCTTCTACGTGCAGCGAGGCATCCTCGACGCCTTCGTCGAGAAGCTGTGCCAGCGGATGGCCGCGCTCCGCGTGGGACCGGGGGTGGATGCGCGAACGCAGTGCGGAGCGATGATCAGCTCGGCCGCCCTCGCGAAGATACAGTCTCTCGTCGACGACGCGGTCGCCAAGGGCGCGACGGTGCGTCTCGGGGGCAAGGCCTCGGATGGGCCGGGCTTCTATTATCCGCCTTCGGTGGTGACCGAGGTCAGCGACGATGCGGAAATCCTGCGCGACGAAATCTTCGGTCCCGTCGCTGCGGTGAAAGTCTTCGACGACGTCGAGGACGTCGTGAGGATGGCCAACGACACCGAGTATGGTCTGGCGGCCTATGTCTATACCGCCGATCTCAAGCGCGGAATGCAGCTGAGCGAGCGCCTCGAATACGGCATGGTCGCGCTCAATCGCGGGCTGGTGTCGGATCCGGCGGCTCCTTTCGGCGGCATGAAGCAGAGCGGCCTGGGGCGCGAGGGCTCCCACCACGGCCTTCTGGAGTTCACCGAGACGAAGTACATCGCCGTCAGCTGGTAGCGTCCGCTCCGGCCCGAGCCCCGACGCAGGATTCTTCGCACGCCCTGGAACGACGACAGGATTCGATCGATGCCGTCACGAAAGGAAATCGAACGCGTCGGGTTGGCGGCCTTGCACAACGCGGGCGTACCGCACGATCATGCGGAGAAGCAGCTGAGCCTGCTTCTCGACGCGGAACTCAGCGGCTTCCCCTCGCACGGGCTTCGAAGGCTTCCCCGGGTCCTCGAGCGGATCGGCAACGGCGTCACCGATCCCTGCGAGGTCGGCGCGGCGCAGTGGAGGGCGAGCGCCTTCCTCGAAGTCGACGGACGGCAGGGTCTCGGACCGGTGGTCGCGCTGAAGGCGCTGGAGCAGGCGGGCGCGCGAGCGCGAGCGACCGGCGTCGCGATCGCAGCGATCCGAAATTGCGACCACCTCGGCATGCTCGCATGGTACGCAGAGAGGGTCGCGTCGGCGGGCCAGCTGCTTTTGGCCTTTACCGTCAGCGAGGCGCTCGTCCACCCGTGGGGCGGTCGTCGGGCCATGATCGGCACGAATCCGGTCTCGATCGGCGTCCCGACCACGGAACGACCCTTCGTCTTCGACATGGCGACCAGCACCGTGGCGATGGGCAAGATCCACGACTTTGCAGCTCGTGGGGAGCCCATTCCCGAAGGTTGGGCCCTGGATGGGAACGGCGATCCGACAACGGACGCTGAGGCTGCGAAGACGGGAGCGATCGCGCCTTTCGGGGGCGCGAAGGGCTATGCGCTGGGCCTTGCCTTCGAGGTGCTGGTTGGCGCGCTTACGGGCTGCGCACTCGGCGACGAGGTGAAGGGCACCCTCGATTCAACCGCGCCCTGCAACAAGGGCGATCTCTTCATCGTCGTCGAGCCCCGTCCAGAGCCCGCTTCAGCGGTATCCGTCTTTCTCGATGCGATCCGCAGCACCGATCCGGCGGACCCCGCTCACCCGGTCCGCGTTCCGGGCGATCGGGCCAGTACGTTGCGGCTGAAAGCCGAAGAGGCGGACATTCCGCTCGATCCCGAGCTCTGGAGCCATCTCGTCAGCCTCGCCAAGACACCGGAACTGCCCGTAGCGCGGCCTTTTGCGTCATAGCGCCACGAAGATTGTCCGTCACGACGGCTCCGTATATCCCATAGGATAGCGTATCTCTGGTGGTGTCATGTCTTTCGACTCGAACGGTCCATTCCCCTTCACTCGCTTTCTGACAGCAGACGAACCGAAGCCTTCCTATCCGAAATCCCTGGTGGAGCTCGCCTACGAGCAGCTTCTGTCGATGCTCGTCACGATGAAGATCCAACCCGGCGCACATATCGGTATCGAGGCTCTGGCGCGCGAACTCGAAATTTCGCCGACGCCGATCCGCGAGGCTTTGACG
>JAFAAP010000239.1 GCA_023426505.1 Pseudomonadota bacterium | reverse complement strand
CTCGCCCTCCTGCTCCACGGTGCCGCCGCGGCGCGACAGAGAGACCGGGGGCCTCGGGGGCAGGCTGGTCTGGACGTAGTCGGCCTCCGAGACGCCGAGGTCGTTGAACGCGGCTTGCAGGCCGCGGTTCTTCAGCAGGGCGATCTGCACGGCGCTGTCCGGGGTGAGCGGGCGCTTCAGGAGCTCCTCGACCCGCTGCTGGATGCCGAGGGCCTCGGCCTCGCTGGTGATCTTGACGACGTCCTTGCCGAGTTCCGTGTAGGCGACGGCCTGCGCCGTCGACAGGCCGCCATCGGCCGAGAACGAGACGCAGCCGCCCAGCATCAGAGAGGCGATGACGCCCCCGAGCAGCCCCAGTCGGCGGGTTGGTCCCGCGGGGTTCTTTTCAGTCATTGCGTGGTCTTCCTGGTGCATGGGTCATCGGCCCCGTCGGGCGGCATCGTTGCTGTCGTCCCGTTCGGGTGCGGCGCCCGGCGTGACGCGTCGGTTGAGCTCGCGCCAGTCGAGGGGATCGACGACGTCGTAGCCGCGCACGCCCGCGGTGACGGAGGAGTAGGCCGGCGGGCGGACGCCCACGGCAGGATCGGCCGCCGACGCGAGGTAGGAGGGAGGCTGGGAAGGCACGCAGGCAGCCAGACCCAGTCCGAGTCCTGCCAGGGAAAAGAGTTTCATCATGGGGTCCGTCTCCGGGCGGACTTCCACAGGGCGGTTCTGAATCGAGGCGGCGTCCGGGCGGACAAGGAGTCCAGCCGATACGACGGGCCTACATTCTGATCGCGTTCTGGGAAGGGTGACCGGTTCAAGCTTCAGGACGGTCGCCGCCGGCTCTCATGAGCGGGCGCGCTGGTTCGTGCGGGCCCAATGGCCCGCGCCTGGCTCAGACGGTTCGTGGGGGCTTGTCGAGGCCACCTGCGGTGATGCCTTCGACCTGCTCGTCGCCGGGCACTGCAACGGGGATCGTTGAAGCCGCGGGGGTGGAGAGGTCAGGCAGCACGCTGGCCTGGAGCGCGTGACAGGTGCCCATGCTGCAACAAACGGGACCGGAACAATCGTGCGAGCCCTGGCCGTGGTCGGCCGCAACACCCAGGTCGGTGCCGTGAGACCCCACCTCGTCAGGATGCTCGTGATGCCCATCGAAGGCGGCATGCGCGTGCCCCGTGTCAACGGTCGCGGCGTGCCGATGCCCGGCCGACGCGGCCGCCTGTGGCACGGAGATCGGGAAGATCGCCATGGTGAACGCAAGCAGAGCAACGATGATGGCGCCCATCAGCCGCAAGGGAGAATCGCTCCTGTCCGTCAGAATCGGGTGTGTCCCACGAAACGATGGCTTGAACAAGGTAAGCCGCATGGCTGTCACCCCCAAGCCTGGAGAACCGGATCGGCCGCATAGCCGGCCTCCCGGAGGGCACGCAGGAGGGCGGACTCGAAGCGCGCGGAGATGACGCGGATCGTCCGGGCCCGGAGGTCGGCCTCGACGCGGGCCGCGGGATCGATGCCGTGCAAGGCCCGTGTGACGAACCCCAGGCAGCCATCGCACGTCAGGCCGGGCAGGTGGAAGAGATGCATCGTCGGGATCCTCGATTCGCTCTGGTCCCAACACTTCTGAACCTTTCCATGATGGCAGGGTCAAGTGCCGTGCATCCGTGGCGCGAACCAAATCGGCAACGCATGGGCAACCCGGTATCGGAAACCATCAGGAAGAGAAGGGGTGCAATGGCATGTCACGGAGGCCCACTCGTTGATCGCAGGTAGGCGATGAGATCCGCACGTTCGTCCTGCGCCTCGATCCCTGGAAACGCCATGCTGGTCTTCGGGACCAGCTTGTAAGGGGCCGCCAGATAGCGGTCCAGGAGCGCCTCGCTCCAGCGCTCCTCCCTTTGGGCGAAGGCACGCAGGGCAGGGGAATAGGTAAACCCCTCCTGCGACGCGATCCTGCGGCCGACGATCCCGTGCAGGTTCGGTCCTTGCAGGTTCGTCTCGTCCGGCTGCACCGAGTGGCACGAGTAGCAGTACTGGAACATCTTCTCGCCCTTTACCGGATCCCCACCATCCGCGCGTGCGCCGATGACAGTGATCAGCAGCAGAAGGGCCGCCGCACGGACGATGCGCCAAATCACTGCGATTGCCGGGCGGTGCGGATCACCATCAGCCGGTCCGCGCCCGATTCCGGCAGCCAGACCTCGCCAGGCCGGCCGAGGATCTGGCGCACGTTGGCATCCGCTTCCGACATCGGATAGCTCGTGAATTGTTCGGTGGCCGGATCGAAGGACAGGATGGCATCGGCGCCCCAGTCGGACACCCAGACGATGTCGCTGTCGTCAACATAGACGGCGTAGGCCTGTGGCCTGTCACCCGGCAGCTTCCATTCGCGCCAGGCGTTCGTCTTCGGATCGTACAGCCCCAACTGGCCGGCATTCCACTCCGAGACCCAGATGCGCCCCTTCGAGTCGGACCAGACGCGGCGGGCGCCCTGGCCCTTCGTCGGCGGTTCGATCACAGTCGCTTCGCCCGTCGCCTTGTCGATGCGGGCGATGTGGTTGCCGGCGAGCGAGGCATAGTAGACATCCCCCTCCGGCGTGGCGGTGATGCCGTAGGGACCGCGGCCGTGTGGCGCCTTCCAGACCTTCAACTCGCCGCTCCTCGGGTTCAGCCGGCCGTAGAACCCGTTCTGACCCGTGAACCAGTGCACGCCGTCCATGTCGAACACGGCGGTGTTCAGGTTGGTGTAGCCGGTGTCCTCAGGGAGCTTCCAGACCTGCACCTTCTCGGTCTGGGGATCGACCCGCACGATGGCGTTCTGTCCGCCGTCGGTGAGCCAGGCTGCACCATCAGGACCTTGGATCACGCCGTGCGGGGCCGACTTTGGCCCGAGCTTGATCTCGCGGCTTTGGCCCGTGCCCGGATCGAGGATACCGAGGGCACCGTTGCGCTGCGCCGAGTACCAGACCTTGCCATCCGGGGCGGGTGCCACGTCATGCGGATAGGCGCCTTCGGGCAGAGGGAAGACCTGCCGCGACTGCTGCGCGGATCCCGGCGCGGCAAGTGCAAGGAGTGCCAAGAGGGCGAAGGCGCCACGGCAAGCCGAGAACATGACGGAATCCTCCCTATCCGCCGGAAACCATGCTCCGGAATCGGATCACCATTTCACGGGCGTCAGTTTGAGTTAGGACACCCAGCGCTGACCGGGATCGCAGCGGCTAACAAGAATTCGTGAGTTCATGATCCACTGGCTATGGCCGACGCCCGCTTACCCGCACCAGATTTCGATGGGGGCACTGCGGCCCCTCAGGATGCGAGGGCCGACGGGCCGAAAGGCATCGACGACGGACAGGTCACCGGCCGCCTCGCGAGCCCTTGCCATGAAGGCCTCGCTGGCGACGACCCCGCAGCCCAGCTCACGCGTGAGGCCCTGGAGGCGGTTGGCTGCGTTGACCGTGTCGCCCACAACCGTGAACGCCATGGAGCGGTCGGAGCCGATGTCGCCCATGACCACCGGGCCGTAGTGCAGGCCGATGCCGATCCCAATCAAATCCTGGCCGCCGCGCGCACGCTCGCCGTTCCATCGCTCGACCTCGGCCAGCATGGCCCGGGCGCAGGCCAGCGCGCGCACGGCATCGTCCGGCGCGGGATCGGGAACCCCGAACGTGACCAGCAGGGCGTCGCCGATGAACTTCTCCAGCGTCCCGCCATGAGCGAAGACGATCTCCTCCATCCGGGCATGGAACCCGCGCAGGAGCTGCATGACCTCCTCGGGAGCCAGCCGCTCGGACAGCGTCGTGAAGCCCTTGATGTCGGCGAAGAGCACGGCCACCTCCTGCCGCCGGTCGCCGCCGAACGGCTGGTCGGAACGGGCAAGCCGCTCCACGACCCGGGGCGAGAAGTAGCGGGCCAGGTTGGCCTGCCGACGCTCCGCGCTGGCCCGGGTGAGCGCCAGGCGACGTGAGCGTTCGACCGCCGCCGCGAGCGCCGCCGCCACCAGAAGCAGTACGAGGGCTTCGGTGTACCAGTGCCCGATATGCACGAAGGCGAGATCGCGGAACCCCTCGACGGCGTTCGCGGCGAGGGTCCCCGACATGCTTGGAACGCCGATGCGGATCTCGGGGTCGAAGGAGGCCACGGCGAGGGGAATGGACCAGCCCAGCACCGCACAGACGCCGGACCACAGCAGCAGGAGGGGATCGAGGGCAAAGGCGCGCAGGGCCAGCAGGAATACGAACCAGAGCACCAGACCGCCCTTGAGGGTCACGGTGACCGGGATCGTGCCGTCGAGCCAGGGGTTGGGCAGGGCCAGGACGACGCCAAGGATCACGCTGTCGAGCAGGGCGAACGCCATGGCAATGCCGCGCGGACGGCGGTGTCGCTTCAGGATCGCGAACTCGGCCAGGCCGGAGGCGAGGACGGCTCCCACCGCCGCGAGGTTGAACACGGCGGCCCAGCCGACGTGGAACAAGTCGTGCCCGAGCCAAACGAAGGACACTGCGAGAAGCACGATGCGGACTTTGGCGGCAAGGCGCAGCCCTTCCTGCTCCTCGAGGCGCAGGGAGGCGGCGACGCGGTCCGGCAGGGGCGCGGCTCCAAGCATGCCCAGGAATGGCACCGCACCGGCGAGCTTAATCATTCGGACGTCCTCACCTCGTTCGCCTCCCTTGGCTAGTTGCGCACCCCCTTCGGCGCCGTGCCCCGACGTGCGGAGCGGAGGCCGACGGCGCCAAATTGCGGAGACGAGTGGATGTCGATCGGTTCTGTGCCATCACCGGACTGAAGTCCGTCGAGGATTGGGCATTCGGGCCGCTCGTCACCGTGGCAGTGCTTCGCGAGGTGCCGGAGGGTGGCGGCCATCTCCTGCAACTCCCGCGCCTTCCGCTCGAGGATGTCGACGTGCTCGAGGGCGATCCGCTTCACGTCAGTGCTGGCGCGGTCCCGATCCCGCCACAGGGTGACGAGTTCCCCGATCTGCTCGACGGAGAAGCCGAGGTCGCGGGCGCAGCGGATGAAGCCGAGCGTGTGGATGTCGTTTCCTGAGTACACGCGGTACCCGGCTTCCGTCCTGACCGTCTTCGGGATCAGCCCGATCGACTCGTAGTAGCGGATCATCTTGGCCGAGACGCCCGAGGCCTCCGCTGCCTGTCCGATGTTCATCGCGAATCCTCCTTGGATGGGTGAATGGCCCGCCGTGGCGGACCACGGTCGTCATTCTGCCGGGGCGAGCCGTGGAGCGGGCGCGGCTGCGCCGGATGCGGTGTCCGCGCCGACCGGCGCCCTGAACCCGCGCAGGCGCAGGGCATTGCCCAGCACGAACACGCTCGAGAGCGCCATCGCCCCCGCCGCGATCATCGGCGACAGCAGTGCGCCGTTGACCGGATACAGCGCACCCGCGGCCACGGGGATCAGCACCACGTTGTAGGCGAAGGCCCAGAACAGGTTCTGCCGGATGTTGCGGATCGTGGCCTTCGACAGGGCAATCGCGTTCGGCACGCCGCGCAGGTCGCCGGACATCAGCACGACGTCGGCGCTCTCGATCGCCACGTCCGTGCCCGTCCCGATGGCGAGGCCGACATCCGCGGCGGCCAGCGCCGGGGCGTCGTTGATGCCGTCGCCGACGAAAGCGACCCGGCGTCCGCCGGCCTGCAACTCCCTGACCAAAGCGACCTTGCCGTCGGGCAGGACCTCGGCGATGACCTCGTCGATGGCGACCTGGCGGGCGATGGCCTGTGCCGTGCGGCGATTGTCGCCCGTGACCATCGCCACCTTGAGGCCAAGGCGGTGCAGGGCCGCGATCGCCTCTGGGGTCGAGGCTCTGATCGGGTCGGCCACGGCGATGATCGCCGCGAGCTGCCCGTCGATGGCGGCATAGAGCGGGCTCTTGCCCTCGTCCCCGAGACGGGACGCTGCCGACGCGAACGCCGTGATCGGATGTCCGAGCCGCTCCATGTAGCGGTCAGCCCCGACCTCAACCCTCCGGCCCCGGACCGTCGCCGTGATCCCGAAGCCGGGAACGGCCTCGAAATCCTCGACCGGCGCCAGTTCGAGCCCCCGGTGCGTGGCCGCCGCGACGATGGCCTCGCTGATGGGATGCTCGGACCGGGTCTCCACGGCCGCGACGAACGCCATCACCTCGGCCTCAGTGAATCCTTCCGCGGCGATCAGGTCGGTCAACTCGGGGCGTCCCTTGGTCAGGGTGCCTGTCTTGTCGAGCGCCACCACCTTTATGTCGCCCAAGCCCTGCAAGGCTTCACACTGGCGGAAGAGCACGCCGAGCTCGGCCGCCCGGCCCGTGCCGACCATGATCGAGGTCGGCGTCGCCAGGCCCATGGCGCACGGGCAGGCGATGATCAGCACGGCGACAGCGTTCACGAGGGCGAAGCTCAGGGCCGGCTCCGGGCCGAACGCCAGCCAGACGAGGAAGGTGAGGGCGGCAGCGGCGATCACGGCGGGGACGAACCACGCCGTCACCTTGTCGACGAGCGCCTGGATCGGGAGCTTGGATCCCTGGGCCGCCTCGACCATGCGGATGATCTGGGCCAGCACCGTGTCGGCGCCGACCTTGGTCGCCCGGAACGTGAAGCTGCCCGTCCGGTTGATCGTGCCGCCGACGACGGGGCTGCCCTCGACCTTCTGCACGGGCACGGGCTCGCCCGTAATCATGGACTCGTCGACGAAGGAGAATCCCTCGAGGACGTCGCCGTCGATCGGGACCTTCTCGCCCGGGCGGACCTGGACGAGGTCGCTCGTACGGACCTCCGCCAGCGGGATTTCGACCGCGCTGCCCTCGCGGACCACGCGCGCGGTCTTCGGCGTCAGCCCCATCAGGCGCTTGATGGCCTCGGAGGTGCGGCCCTTGGCCTTGGCCTCGAGGAAGCGCCCGAGCAGGATCAGGGTCACGATGACGGCCACAGCCTCGTAGTACACGTTCGCCGTGCCCGCAGGCAGGACGCCGCGCGCGAACGTCGCCACGAACGAGTAGCCGTAGGCTGCCGCGGTGCCGAGGGCGACGAGCGAGTTCATGTCCGGGGCGCGGCGCAGCAGGGCAGGAACCCCCTTGCGGAAGAACCGCAGCCCGGGACCTAACAGGACGAGCGTCGTGAGGGCGAACTGGAGGTACCAGCTCTCCAGGTGCCCGATCGTGTCCATGATCCATTCATGCACGCCCGGCACGAAGTGCGATCCCATCTCCAGGGCGAACACCGGAAGCGTGAGGACGGCGGCGAGGGCGAGGGACGTCCGGAGGGACACGATCTCCGCATCGCGGGCGGCGCGCTCCTCGTCGGTGCGATCAAGGCCGACGCGGACCTCCTCGGCCTCGTAGCCGGTCGCCTCGACGGCCGCGACGAGGCGACCCACCGCCTCCGCCGAACCGAAGAGCCGCACGGTGGCGCGCTCGGTCGCCAGGTTGACCGCGGCGTCGACGACGCCGGGCACGCGCTTGAGGGCCTTCTCGACCCGCGCGACGCAGGAGGCGCAGGTCATGCCGGAGACCTTCAGCTCGACGCTGGCGGGCATCGGCTCGTAGCCGACGTCGCGGATGGCCTCGACGACCGCCTGCGGATCGGCATCCGCGGAACCGAACGACACGGTGGCGCGCTCGGTCGCCAGGTTCACGTTGGCGGCGGTGACGCCCTCGATCCGCCGGATCGCTTTCTCGACGCGGCCGACGCACGATGCGCAGGTCATTCCCTGGACGCGAATCTCGACCGTCAGGCCTTGCCCGGCCAACCCCTTCACAGCCATTTCGGAACTCCTACCCGGAAGCATTGGCTGAGGTGTAATCCTTCCAACAATGGGAAGGTCAAGCGGCCTTTTCAAGTCGGTGGGACCCCGTCGCCGTTCGTGTTTGAAATCACGTGGTCCTGGCACCCGATCGGGCGCATAATTGTGGGGCTGGGGTGGCCTCTTGGACGGGAGGAAGCCATGGGACAGCTTAGCCGTCGTAATGCGCTGCTTGGTCTTGCTGTTGCGCCCACGCTGGTCTCGGCGGACCGAGCCGCTGCCCAAAGTTCCAGCGCGCCAGAGGGCAGGGAGATTGCCCCTGGCGTTCGTCGCGTGGACCACACCAAGCGCGAGACCATGATCCCGAACTATAAGATGGTCTCGATGCGGGACACCATCTATCAACCGGGCGCAAGCACCAGTGGTGATAGCATGCCCAATGACATGGTCTGCCACATGCTGGAGGGCGAGCTCACCGTCGACACGGGTTCAGGGCCCAACCTCTATAAGAAGGGTGATGTATGGTCGTGCGCCAAAGGCTTGCCGGAACGCAGCAAAAACACCGGCAGCACGGTTGCGATCATGCGCATCATCGACCTGCTGCCCGCATAGCATCGTCCTGTGCTGATTATTATGTACGCCAACACTAGATCCTCGGCGCAGTGCTTATGACGGTTTGGCGAGTGGCTCGAGAGGAGCGGTTTTGGGATAGGCACGGCCCATTTTGGCACGGGCGTTTTCGGTGGTGAACATCCACCTGACCCGGACCCCAGCGGCGTTTCGCTGGCACTCCCACGCCGCGCTTTCTCGCTCGAGCTCCTCGCGCGTGTCGATCCGCCGGTCCAGGCACTGGCCCTTGAGCACCCCGATCTCGATCTCGACCATGTTCAACCAGCTTGCGTGCTTGGGGGTGGAGTGGAACTCCAGCCGTCTCAGGAGGCGATGCGCCTCGTCAGCCGGGAAAGCCTCGTAGAGTGAGCCGGGCCTGTGCGTCGACAGATTGTCCATCACCACCCGGATCCGCTCGGCCTGCGGAAAGTCGACATCCACAAGCTCGCGCATGCACACAGCAAAGTCCTTGGCCGTCCGGCGATCCGTGACGCTCACTTTGCGCCAGGGGCGATGGCCAAGAAGCATTCGCATCGTCTCAAGAAGCGCCCAAGGTACGACCTCTGAGGGCAGTGGCAAAGCCGGGAGGGTTCATGCGCTCTGCCAGAAGAACCGCGTCTGCCAATCATATCGCAGCTCTGCATCACCATCCCGCAGCCGCTCTCGGATTTCGGCTGCATCAGGATCGGGCTCTTTCACTACGAAAGCAGGTAAACGCTGCCGGACCAATGCGCTTGACCATGGCCAGCCCACAGGCGGAGAATGCGCCACGGGCCGCTCAGCATGGCCTTGCAGCGTCTGGCGGCTTCCCTGATGGAGGCGCTCATGTCGCTGTCCCAAACCTTCAATGACTTCGCCGAACATGTGGCGCATGCGACGGGCAAGCCGATCACCTTCGCCCTCTGCGTGCTGGTGGTGATCGCTTGGGCCGTCACCGGACCAGTCTTCCAGTTCTCCGATGCGTGGCAGCTGGTGATCAACACCGGCACCACCATCGTGACGTTCCTGATGGTGTTCCTGATCCAGAACACCCAGAACCGCGACGGGGCGGCCATTCAGACCAAGCTCGACGAGTTGATCCGCAGCAGTGCGGCCCAGAACACGTACATTGGTATTGAGCATCTCACGGAGGAGGAATTGGACGAGTTGCGCAAGCGCTGTGAGGCGCGGGCCAAGAGGCTGAAGGGAGCAATGCAAGCCGCCGACGCGGCCGCAGGCGCCGTTAACCGCAAGGCGGCCAAGGCGGCCAAGGCGGCCGACGAGGCCACCACCGGACCGGTGCCGTTCAAGCCGCGGAAATGACAGAGCGCGGAGGCAGGGTTTCGGAGGAGCCTCGAATTGCCGACGCGGTCAGCCCCACCAATGGATGGAGCCGGACCCAGGCTGCTTGCTCACGGCTCGGCGAACCCTGTGGCGCGCACGGCCAGGGCGCCGGATCGCGGATCGCGGACGAAGAACAGGCCGCCGCGCCGCTCCGAACGCCCGGGAATGTAGTCGAGGACGACCCGGCTGATTTCGGCATCCGTGCCGGCCGCGGACAACGTGCCTTTGATCTCCACCTGTGCGGCCGCCTCGCCGGCGCTGTTGCGGGCCCGGAACAGAACCCGGTAGCCACCCTCCACCGGAGCCACGTTTTCAACCTCGACGGTGACTACGGGCGGCGTAGTCGCACCGTTGAACGCTTGCCAGCCAATCACGCCGAAGATGCCGAGCACCAGCAGCAGACCGATACCGGAGGCGACCCATTCAAGCCACGGCACCTGATGCTCGGCGTCTTCAGGCTGGATGTCCTTGGTTCTGAATTCCCGATTCATCTCAGCCTCACACTACCAGCCGCGCCGTCGCAGCGCCCAAGGATGCGGGGAAGCCCAGCACCACCAGCATGTTTGCGATCTCGGCCACTGCCACGCCGTCCGTACGCCCGAAGCTCCACAGCACGTACAAGCTCACCAGCAGGGCGATGCCGTAGCCGGCGAGGGTGAAGTGTACGAAGGTCAACAGGAAGCTACCGCCCTCGGGCCGGCTCTCCTGGCCCGAGAACCCGATGCTGTAGACGAAGACGTGCAGAAGCAGGAGGGACAGCACGCCGAGCGCCAGGGCATGCCAAGGCGTCATCTGAAACGCGATCAGGATCATCTCCTCCGTCGGGGCCATGTTGAAGGCCAGAAACAGGGCACCCGCCAGCATGAGAAAGAGCTCACCGCCATAGCCTGCCTCCTGCTTGCGCTCCTCCTCAGCCTTCATGTCCTGCTCATCGCCAAGCTGCTTGCGCCCGAGCATGGCGCCGATGCTGGCTGGCACGCTCTGCAGCGCCACCCGCCCGACGATGTCGCCCCAGCTCATGTCGAAGGTGACCACCGCGAGGGCGACGAGCAGCACGGCGGACGTGATCAACCCGACCCCGAAGGCGGCGAACGCGTCCATGGCGTCCTCCTTCAGGCTGAAGGTCTTCTCGAAGCCCGAGAAGTACGAGAGGCCTACCAGCACCGCGAGGGCGAAGCCCATGAGCAGCAGCAACCGGCCGCGGCCCATGGCAAAGCCCAGCGACCACATCTCCATCGTCATCAGCAGTGGGAGGCCAAACAGGATGGCGCCGCCGAAGGCACGCGCCAAGCCGATGGCGTAGCGTTCACTGGTCACGCGCACCCTTCCCCTTGGCTTACCTGACACATTCCATGGCCCCACTTCATCCAGCCGCCCAAGCTTGGCTGAATGGGCAACCCGCCATCCGGAGCCGGGTTCCAGATCCAAGCCGTGTCCACAGGCGTGCCGCCCGTGCCATTCAGGTCGGGGCTGGCCACAAAGTCGAACCCGACCCGACCGGTCCCGTTACGTTCATTCCCGATGCGCTTTGGGAGGTGGCGAGCATGGATCAGGTTGAGGAGATCGTGCGTCTGGCGCTGGGCCTCGGGCTGGAAAGCAAAGATCTCAATATTCTTCAGATGAGCGTGCGTGCGGCCATCGTCTATGTGGTCACGGTCCTCATGGTCCGACTGGCCAAGAAGCGCTTCATGGGACGGGCCACCGCCTTCGACGTGATCCTTGGCATTATGGTTGGCTCCATCGTCAGCCGGGCCGTGACCGGCAATGCGCCCTTCCTTCCCGCCCTTGTCGCGACGGCTGTGCTGCTTGCCATGCACTGGCTGTTCTCTGGCCTCCCCATGCGCTGGCACGGGTTCGGCAGCGTGGTCAAAGGCAAATCCCGGGTCCTGGTTCGCAAAGGAGAGGTCGACATCCACGCGCTGCGGAGGGCGCACATGACGGAGCATGATCTTCAGGAGGACCTGCGAGGCAAGGACGTCTCGCGCTTGGAGCAGGTGGAGGACGCTTGCCTGGAGCGGAGCGGCAACCTCAGTGTCACCAAGGTGCATGCTGAGCCCAAGGTGATGGACGTGAAGGTGCGGGATGGCGTCCAGACGGTCCGGATCGAAATCAGCGTTTCTTGATCGCCACTGCGATGACAAGATTCCTTCTGAAGCGGCTCCTGGCACTTTCGTTTTCCCAAGGGCATCTATCAGCATCTTTCAGAGCGTCAGCAGCAGAGCTGCATAGGCGGCCATGCCCGCCGCAAAGGTCCAGAAGCGGCTCTGGCGCTCGCTCGGCACCTCTTCCTTGAGCACGTTCGGGATTACGCCCCGGACAGGAAGGCCGTGAGGACAGCGATAGCCGCCGTTGAGACTTCCGTGGCATAGCCGATGCCAAGCCCGAGCAGGACCGCCGCCAGCACCCAGCGGCCGATGTGGCGGTAGGATTTCTTGTGGTCCTCGTTGAGCCCGGATTCGGTCACCAAGGCCGGCCAAGGCGTGGGCCGTCTGCCGGTATATTTAGGTACCTGCGGGAGCGTGAGGCGGGAAAATGCGAAGCCCAGAAACGCGACAGCAGAAACAAATGCTCAAAACGTGCTCCTTGGGCACTGGGATCTGTGAAGAGGCAAGCTCCACAGCTCCACGCCTACTGCAATCCTCTCGTCCTCGGCGCTCAAGCAAGGTCACACAGTTCTGTGAGGTGGGACCCATCTGCGGAACCGCGGTCCTGATCGGACGTCTGTAGGAATGTCGCCTTGTATTCCTACTCAGAGGACTTTTCTCTATGCGTCCTG
>JAFAAP010000187.1 GCA_023426505.1 Pseudomonadota bacterium | reverse complement strand
GAGGGACGGCTCCGCGTGCCCCACTGGGGGGCGCTGGGCGTGGGCCTCGCCTGCGAGGCCTCGACCGGGCGCATTCCCCCGAACCTTTCCCCCGACGGCGCCCTGAACGGCGCCTGGGGCTATGGGGTAGAGACCTCGAAGGGCAAGGACACCCCCTCGGGCCACTGGGAGATCGCGGGCGTCCCGGTCGATTTCGACTGGGGCTACTTCCCGAACACGCTTCCTGCCTTTCCCAAGGAGCTGACGGACGCGCTGATCGAACGTGCAAGGCTGCCCGGCATCCTCGGCGACAAGCACGCCTCAGGCACCGAGATCATCGACGAATTCGGCGCCGAGCACATGCGAAGCGGCAAGCCGATCTGCTACACCTCCGTCGACAGCGTGCTGCAGATCGCCGCCCATGAGGAGACCTTCGGCCTGGAGCGCCTCTACGAGCTCTGCCGCATCGGGCGCGAGCTCTGCGACGCCTACAAGATCGGCCGCGTGATCGCCCGGCCGTTCCTGGGCTCGCCCGAGGCTGGCTTCAAGCGCACCGGCAACCGCAAGGACTTCGCGACGCCGCCGCCCTCCGACACCATCCTGGACGTCCTCGCGCAGCAAGGCCGCGCCGTCGTCACGGTCGGCAAGATCGGCGACATCTTCGCCCATCGCAGCACGGGCCGGGAGATCAAGCCCAACGGCAACGACGCCTGCCTGTCGGCCGCCATCGAGGCCATGCGGGACTTAGCGGATGGCGGCTTCGTCTTCGCCAATCTGGTCGATTTCGACAGCGAGTTCGGCCACCGCCGCGACATTCCGGGCTATGCGGCGGCGCTCGAATCCTTCGACCGGCGCGTGCCGGAGATCGAGGCGGGCCTTCGGGACGGCGATCTCGTCATCATCACGGCCGACCACGGCAACGATCCCTCCTGGCACGGCACGGACCACACCCGGGAGCACATCCCGATCCTGTGCTTCGGGCCGGGCATCGGCACGGGCTCCTTCGGCCGGCGCGCCAGCTTCGCCGATATCGGCGCCACGGTGCTGGAGCATCTGGGCGTGCGCCGTACCGCCAAGGGAGAATCCTGGCTTTAGGGCTGGAAAGGCCTCGCCTCCCGGCGATTGACGGCACCGCAACTTTGGATCAGTCTTACCCAGATCGTAAGGAGACTCTCCGGACGGTCCATGGGGAGTCTTCCCGTTCACGCGTGGAAGATGTTTTGATGAGCTCACCCAACCGCTCGACCCATATCCGGCTTACCTCCCACCCCGAACCTTCAGCCGCCACGAGCCGCCACCCGATCAAATGGGGCGCCGCCGACCCACGGGAGCGCGGCCCGATCATCGGCTCCGTCACCAACCCGGCCGACCGCAACGTCATCGGGGCCCATGGCGGGTCCTACTCGCTCTACCGGGCGCTCGCCATCTCAGCCCGCGCCCTGAATCCGGTCACGCGGCCCGACCTCCACAACACGCACCCGACCGCCGAGATCGGCCCCCACCCGCAATGGTCGGAACCCGGCAAGATCGTGTCCCTCGATCCGTGGGGCCACATGGTCGGGCAGGTTTTCAAGGACGAGATCGCCGGCGGCATCGACATCCGCCCCACCATCGCGGTCACCAAGGCGCGCCTCAACATGCCGGAGATCCTCTCCGCCATGGGGCTGAAGCGCCTCAAGGCCGATGGCGGCGTCCTGCACGAGTCGGGCGACATCTCGGTCACCAAGGTGGCGGTGGATCCGGTGTGGTACCTGCCCGGCATCGCGGCACGCTTCGGCTGCTCCGAGGGCGAGCTGCGCCGCACCCTGTTCGAGCAGACTGGCGGCATGTTCCCGGAGCTCGTCACGCGGCCCGACATGAGCGTGTTCCTGCCGCCGATCGGCAATACCACGGTCTACATCATCGGCGACGTGGCCGGCCTGAGCGACCCGAAGCGCAGGATCGCCTGCCGCGTCCACGACGAGTGCAATGGCTCGGACGTGTTCGGCTCCGACATCTGCACCTGCCGCCCCTATCTCGTGCACGGCATCGAGGAATGCGTCCGCGAGGCGCAGTCCGGCGGCGTCGGCGTGATCGCCTACAACCGCAAGGAGGGCCGCGCGCTCGGCGAGGTCACCAAGTTCCTCGTCTACAATGCGCGCAAGCGGCAGGAAGGCGGCGATTCCGCCACGACCTATTTCGAGCGCACGGAATGCGTGGCGGGCGTTCAGGATGCGCGCTTCCAGCAGCTCATGCCCGACGTGCTGCACTGGCTCGGCATCCGCCGCATCGACCGGCTCATGTCCATGTCGAACATGAAATACGACGCCATCACGGGCTCAGGCATCGAGGTCGTCGAGCGCGTGCCGATCCCGCCGGAGCTGGTGCCGCCCGATGCGCAGGTGGAGCTGGAGGCCAAGAAGGCGGCCGGCTACTACACGCCCGACGGCGCGCCGGACGCGTCCTCGCTGGAGCAGGTGAAGGGCCGCGACCTCGAGCGGTTCTAACTTTAACCTTCTCGACAAACGGCGCCGCGCCGGAGTGCTGCGGCGCCGAACTCTGTGCTAACGCTTCTCCCCGGAGAGCATCGAGGCCTTGCGTGACGGATCAGCAGAACCCTTCCCCCGAGACAGAAGCCGCCCGCAGACTCCTGTCGGCCAAGGCCGTACGTGAGCGCTCCCATCAGCTGCTGCAGCAGGGGCTCGAAGGCCGCCTCCGGCATTTCACCGTGCACCCGGACCGGCTCGATGCCTGCGCCGACGAGGTGGTGGCGACGATCCGCGAGGCCTATCCGTCCCTCGACATCCCGTTCCACGCCCGCTGGCGCCACTTCTCGGCCGGAGGCTATGACCGCTGGGAGGCGGTGATGGGCGGGGCGCCCTGGACCGATGCAGGCGCCATGGCGCGCTCCGCCTTCGATCTCGCCATCGTGTCCGTCCTGCTCGATGCGGGCGCAGGCGCGCAGTGGCGCTACGAGGAAGGCCGCACGGGCGAGACCTTCGCCCGCTCGGAAGGCTTGGCGGTCGCGAGCTTCGACATGTTCATCGGCGGGGCCTTCTCGAGCCGCCCGGAGGATCCGTTCCGGGTCGATGCGGACGTGCTGCTCACCCTCAGGCCGGAGGATCTGGCGGACGGCTTCCAGGTCTCCGCCGACAACCCGCTCATCGGCCTGGAGGGCAGAGCCTCTCTGCTCAACCGCCTCGGCCGCACGGTGGCTGTCAATCCCGACATCTTCGGCCAGCACGACGATCCGCGCCCCGGCGGCCTCTTCGACGTGATCGCCGCGACCGCCGACGGCGACACCGTGAAGGCGACGTCGATCCTCGATGCGCTGCTGACGTATCTCGGCCCCATCTGGCCGGGCCGCATCACCCTCGGCGGGGTCGATCTCGGCGACACTTGGCGCCACCCTCTGGTCGAGGCGCCCGACGCCACGAACGGGCTGATCCCGTTCCACAAGCTGTCGCAATGGCTCGCCTATTCGCTCATCGAGCCGCTGGAATGGGCGGGCTACCGGGTCATCGACGTCGACGGGCTCACGGGCCTGCCCGAATACCGCAACGGCGGCCTTTTCCTCGATTCGGGCGTCCTGTCCCTGAAGGATCCGGCCGATGCCGAGCGCGCTCACAATGTCGATTCGACCCTCGTGGTGGAATGGCGGGCCTTGACGGTCGCGCTTCTGGACCGCATTGCCGAACCGATCAGGGCCAAGCTCGAATTCAAGGCAGAGGATTTTCCGCTCGCCAAGGTGCTGGAAGGCGGCACCTGGGCGACGGGTCGCAGATTGGCCAAGGACCGGCGGCCGGGCGGCGCGCCCCCTCTTACGATCATCAGCGACGGAACGGTATTTTAGATGAATCAGCATTCAACCAGGACAGGGGGACGGAGCATGCAGGGTGTGACCGTGGTCGATCATCCGCTCGTTCAGCACAAGCTGACGCTGATGCGGGAGAAGGAGCGCTCCACGAAGGGGTTCCGCCAGCTCCTCAACGAGATCGGCATGCTGCTCTGCTACGAGGTCACCCGCGACCTGCCGGTGGAGCGGATCGAGATCGAGACGCCGATGACCTCGATGGAGGGCGTGCAGATCGCCGGCAAGAAGCTCGTCTTCGCGCCGATCCTGCGCGCCGGCGTCGGCTTCCTGGACGGCATGCTGACCCTCGTTCCGGCCGCGCGCGTCGCCCATATCGGCCTCTACCGCGACCCTGAATCGCTGCAGGCGGTGGAGTACTACTTCAAGGCCCCGTCCGACCTCGCCGACCGCATGGTGCTCGTGCTCGATCCCATGCTCGCCACGGCGAACTCGGCCGTAGCCGCCATCGACCGCCTCAAGGAGCGCGGCGCGAAGGACCTGCGTTTCGTGTGTCTGCTCGCCGCGCCGGAAGGCATCGAGAAGCTGCGCGGCGCGCATCCCGACGTGCATATCTGGACCGCCGCCGTCGACAGCCACCTCAACGACCACGGCTATATCGTGCCGGGTCTCGGGGATGCGGGCGACCGCATGTACGGAACGCGCTGAGCGCCCCTCCGGTTAAGCCCTCGCATCGAACCAGGGGATTGCCAGCCTTGCGCTTCATCGTCGCCGATTGGGGAACGACCCGGTTTCGCGGATATCTCGTCGAGAACGAGACCATAATCGACGAGGTCTCGTCCGAGGAAGGCGTCTCGGCCCTGCAATCGGGCCAGCACCGCGACGTCTTCATGCGCCAGTGCGGCCGGTGGCTCGAAGCGGAGCCCGACGCGCCGGTGCTGCTCGTCGGCATGGTCGGCAGCCGCGAGGGCTGGGTCATGGCGCCCTATGCGTCCTGCCCGGCGGGACCTGCGGATGTCGCCGCGGCCATGATCCCGGTCGATCTCGGCAACGGGCAGAAAGCCCATATCGTGCCGGGGCTCTCCTGCGAGCCCGCACCCGGCGCCTACGACGTGATGCGCGGGGAGGAGACGCTGGTGCTCGGCTCCGGCGTCGAGGACGGCATCGTGTGCTCGCCCGGAACGCATCCCAAATGGATCGAGATGCGCTCCGGCCGCGTGCAGCGCTTCGCCACCTACATGACCGGCGAAATGTACGCGCTCCTGCGCGAGCATTCGATGATCGGCCGGCCGGCGACGGAGCCGGAGGATCCGAAAGGATTCGACCTCGGCCTCGATGCCGCCGCCCGCAACGGCGGCGACACCGGCGAGCGGCGCGTCGGCCTGCTGCACCTCCTGTTCGGCGCGCGCGCCGCGGTCGTGTCCGGCCACATGGCGACCGGCCTGCTCGCACCCTACCTGTCGGGCCTGCTCACCGGCGACGAGATCAACGGGGCGCTGTCCCAGTTCGGCAAGCCGGGCTCCGTCACCATCCTAGCGGATGCCCCGCGCGCGGATCTCTACATTCATGCCCTAGCCCGCCACGGAATCGTCACGCAGGTGCGCGCTCCTCGCGAAGCGCTCATCGCCGGCCTCGCCCGGATCGTGCGCGCGCATGCGCAGGCCAAGAGCTAGTTTTCGTCGACCCCTCCTCCCAAGCGAGCTTTCACGATGCCCCACCCCCTTCTCGCCTCTTCCGCGGACCAGTCGCGTCCCATCTGGCTGGTGAACGAGGCGACCTGGCCTCAGGTCTCCGAGAGCCTTCCGCCGGCGGCCCGGAGCTTCGCGAAGGCGCAAGGGTTCGAGGCGAAGGCCGGCAGCCATTGCATCCTGCCGGATGCGGAGGGAGGCCTGCTCGGCGTGCTCTTCGGGCTCGACGGCGAGGAGGCGAAACCGGTCAATCCTTTCCTCGTCGGCAAGCTTCCGACGGTTCTCCCCGAAGGCGTCTACAGGTTCGAGACGGACGCGCCCGATCCGTCCCTCGCGGCCCTCGCCTGGCTCCTGGGCGCGTACTCGTTCAACCGCTACCGCAAGCGCCCCGAGAAGGCGGTGCGCCTCGTGGTCCCGCAGGGGGTCGACGGCAACGAGGTGGCGCGCATCGCCAGCGCCGTGGCGGCGAGCCGCGACCTCGTCAACACGCCGACCAGCGATCTCGGCCCGGACGGCATCGAGGCGGCGGCGCGCCACGTGGCCGACCGCTACGGCGCCGACTTCAAGAGCATCGTGGGCGACGATCTTCTGAAGCAGAACTTCCCGATGATCCATGCGGTGGGCCGCGCTTCCGCGACGCCGCCGCGCCTCATCGACATCACCTGGGGCCGCGAGGACGCGCCGCGCGTCACGATCGTCGGCAAGGGCGTTGCGTTCGACACCGGCGGCCTCGACATCAAGCCCGCCTCCTCCATGCTGCTCATGCGCAAGGACATGGGCGGCGCGGCGGCGACGCTGGCGCTCGCCGACATGATCATGGGCGCAGGCCTGCCCGTGCGCCTGCGCGTACTGATCCCGGCGGTCGAGAATTCGATCGCCGGCAACGCTTTCCGGCCCGGCGACATCCTGCAGAGCCGGAAAGGCATCACGGTCGAGATCGGCAACACGGACGCCGAGGGCCGCCTCATCCTGGGCGACGCGCTGGCTCTTGCCGACGAGGAGAATCCGGATCTCGTCGTCGACTTCGCGACTCTCACCGGCGCGGCCCGCGTCGCGCTCGGCCCGGAGCTGCCGGCCTTCTTCACCGACGACGACGCGCTGGCGGCCGAGATCGCCCGGCACGGCGCGGCGGTGAGCGATCCCGTCTGGCGCCTGCCGCTCTGGTCGCCCTATCAGGCGCAGCTCGATTCCAAGTTCGCCGACATCAACAACACCGGCGGCCCCATGGCGGGCTCGATCACGGCCGCCCTGTTCCTGCGCCGCTTCGTGAGCGCCGCGAAGGCATGGGTGCATTTCGACATCTTCGCCTGGAACAATGCCACCAGGCCGGGCCGGCCCGAGGGCGGCGAGGTCCAGGCGGCACGGCTGATGTACGCGCTGCTGAAGGATCGATACGGTTCCTAAAGCATAACCCCAGAGGGCGGTTGCACCCGTCGTCGCAGGATCAATACTGCGGTTCCGAGACGAACGGTGCAGCCATGCCTGTCGAGTTGCGTGCCTACCAGTCGCTGAAGCTTTGGCACGACGTGCACCTCGATCTGGTGCACCAGGGCGAGGACCTGTCCGCGCGCCAGATGGCCATTCTCCTGACGATCTACCTGGAGCCTCCGCCCCACACGGTGCGGGGCCTCGCCAAGAAGCTCGGCGTGACCAAGCCCGTGATCACGCGGGCGCTCGACACGATGGGCAAGCTCGACCTCGTCTCCCGCCGCCGGGATGAGGCCGATCGGCGCAACGTCATCATTCAGCGCACGGTGGCTGGCGCATTGGCGGTGGAGCGGTTAGGAGACATCATTACCGCCCGCGCCAAGGAG
This sequence comes from Pseudomonadota bacterium, assembly GCA_023426505.1. Lineage (GTDB taxonomy): Bacteria > Pseudomonadota > Alphaproteobacteria > Rhizobiales > Beijerinckiaceae > Microvirga. The sequence goes on along the minus strand of JAFAAP010000187.1, from coordinate 10,007 downwards.
CTGCCCTTATGACCTTCGACCGCCGCATCACCCCGTTCCGCGCCGATCTGGCCGACGAGAAGCTGCGCGGGCAGGTCGAAGCGGAGCGGTTCGCGACCGGCACCGTCAAGCGCGTCGTCGAGGCTTACGCCTCCCTGCATCGCCACCCCTCGCGCGAGGCGCCGGTGGACACGCAGGCCCTCATGGGCGAGGCCGTGACCGTCTACGACGAGCACGAGGGCTGGGCCTGGGTGCAGCTCCACGACGACGGTTACGTGGGCTATCTGCCGAGCGCCGCCTTGGGCGAGCCCGGACCCGCCCCGACGCACCGCGTCGGCGCGGTGCGCACCTATGTCTATCCAGGCCCGAACCTGAAGCTGCCCGATGCGGGCTTCCTGACCATCAATTCCAAGGTGGCCGTGACGGAGACCGAGGGCAGCTACGCCCGCCTCGCGAGCGGCGGCTGGGTGTTCGCCGCGCATCTGTCGGGCCTCGACACGTTCGAGCCGGACTACGTCGCGGTTGCCGAGCGCCTGCTCCACACGCCCTATCTCTGGGGCGGCAAGACCAGTGTCGGCCTCGACTGCTCCGGCCTCGCCCAGACCGTGCTCACCGCCGCCGGCATCAAGGCCCCGCGCGACAGCGACATGCAGGAGCGGCAGCTCGGTACACCGGTGGAGGTGCGGCCCGATCTCGGCGGCCTCAAGCGCGGCGACCTGGTGTTCTGGAAAGGCCATGTCGGCCTGATGCTCGACGAGGCGCGCCTGATCCACGCGACCGGGCACAGCATGACGGTCTATGTCGAGCCGCTGGCGGTCGCGGAGGAGCGCATCCGCACCACGAGCTACGGCCCGATCACCGCGATCAAGCGCCTCTGAACGCACCGTGCCGGATCCCCTCGTTCTGCTCGTCGCGTCCTGCGGCGTCTTCGTCATCGCCTTCATGAAGGGAGCCTTCGGGGGCGGCCTCGCCATCATCGGCATTCCGCTTCTGGCGCTCGTCATGGATCCGCTGTCGGCGGGCGCGCTGCTGGCGCCGCTCTTCATCGTGATGGATATGGCGGCCCTGTACTACTGGCGGCCCGGCACGTGGTCGAAGGTCGACCTGATCTGGCTCCTGCCCGGCCTCGCGCTGGGAACGGGCCTCGGCTTCCTGCTGATGAGCGTCGCCAACACCCACGCGGTCGCGATCCTGATGGCGGTGGTGACGCTCGCCTTCACGGGGCTGTGGTTTCGCGGGGGCGGCAAGGTCGTGCAGCGGCCGCGCTCGAAGCCGAAGGCGCTGGTCGCCGGAACGGCTTCGGGCATCACCTCGATGATCGCCCATTCGGGCGGCCCGCCCATGGCGATGTACCTCCTGCCGCTCGGCCTGCCGAAAGCCGTTTATGCCGGCACGAGCAGCAGCTTCTTCGCGGTCGGCAATGTCATGAAGGTGATCCCCTGGCTCGTGCTCGCCAAGCCCGACGCGGCGCTGTGGACGCTCATGGGATTGTGCCTGCCCGTCATCCCGCTCGGCGTCTGGGCCGGCTACAGGCTGCACACGCACCTGAACCAGGCACAGCTCTACCGTCTGCTCTACGGCCTGCTCTTCGTTGCAGCCCTCAAGCTCCTGTGGGACGGCCTGCGCGGCTATGGACTGGTCTGACGATCAGTAGCCCCGCGCCCGGTCGACCACGTTCTGGAACGGCTGTCCCGCCTCGTGCCGGCGGATTTGGTCCGCGATGTAGCGCGCCGTCATCTCCGGATCGCTCACGGCGGAATTATGCGGCGTGACGGTGACGCGCGGGTGGGTCCAGAGCGGCGAATCCTGCGGCAGGGGCTCGGTCTCGAACACGTCGAGCGTCGCGGCATGGAGCGTACCGTCGTCGAGGCAGGAGACGATGTCCGCCTCCACCTGCGAGCCCCCGCGGCCCACATTGATCAGGATCGGCCCGCCGAGGCGCCCGTCCCGCGCGAGCTTTTGGAACAGGCTGCGGTCGAGAATGCCGCGCGTGTCCGGCGTCAGGGGCAGCAGGCTGACCAGAATGTCGGTGCGTGCGAGGAAGGCGTCGAGCCCGTCATCGCCCGAGAAGACCTCGAAACCTTCCACCGACTTCGCGCTGCGGCTCCAGCCGGCGACGTCGAAGCCCATCACCTTGAGCTTGCGGGCCGCATCCTGTCCGAGCACGCCGAAGCCCATCACGCCGACGCGCACGTCGCCGGCGATCGGCGGCTCGCGATCCGGCGCCCAGCGCTTCGCGCGTTGATCGGCGTCGTAGCGGCGCTGGACGCGCAGATGCATCAGGCAGTGCATCACCACGTACTCGCTCATGCGATGGGTGAGATCGTCCTGCGAGACGCGAACGATCGGCACGTCGGGCAGGTTGGGATAGCCCATCAGATGATCGACGCCGGCCCCGAGCGAAAAGATCGCTTCGAGCGCCGGAAGGCCCGAGAGGCTTCCGGGCTTCGGCCCCCAGGTCGCCACGTAGCGGATGCTCCCGCGGTCGAAATCCTCGCCGAGCACGGCGATGGGGTGTCCGGGCAGATGCACCTTGAAGCGCTCGACCCACGGCTCCGGCTCCCAGGTCAGGGCGACGAGCAAACTCACGATGCGGCTCCGATGCGTTCGAGGATGAGAGGACCGGCCTCGGCCTTTTCCTCGCCGAGACGGTAAGCGGCCCGGACCACGCGCGCGGCCGCCTCTGCGGCCTCCTCGCTGCGGGAATGCACGATGGCGAGAGGTCGCTCGCGGTCGATCACTGTGCCGATTCCGGCGAGTTCGGTGAGGCCGACCGCATGATCGATCGGGTCCTGCGGCCGCGTGCGCCCGCCGCCGAGCGCCACGACGGCGAGGCCCACGTCGCGCGTCGCGATGCTCTGCACGATGCCCGTACGCTCCGCATGGATGGGGCGGACGACGGGGGCGGCGGCAAGATGCGCCTCAGGGCGGTCGAGGAGGTCCGACGGTCCGCCGAGCGCCACCACCATGCGCCCGAAGATCTCGGCCGCCTTGCCGGATGCGATCGCCTCCTCGATCCTGGCTCGCGCATCGACGATGCTGTCCGTGATCTTGCCGAGCACGAGCATCTCGGCGCAGAGCTCCACGTTCACCTCGTGGAAGCGCTTCTCGCGCCGGCGGCCCGTGAGGTAGTCGGCCATGTAGGCGACCTCGACCGCGTTGCCGGCGGCCGTGGCCAGCGGCTCGTTCATGTCGGTGAGCAGCGCGCTGGTGGGAAGCCCAGCGCCATTGGCGACGAGCACGAGGCTCTCGGCGAGAGCGCGCGCGTCGGCGGCATTGTCCATGAAGGCGCCGGAGCCGAACTTCACGTCCATGACGAGGCCCTGCAATCCCGCCGCAAGCTTCTTCGACAGGATCGAGGCCGTGATGAGATCGATGGACTCGACGGTCGCGGTGACGTCGCGAATGGAATAGAGGCGCTTATCGGCCGGTGCGAGGTCCGCCGTCTGACCGATGATGGCGCAGCCGACCTCGCGCGTCACGCGGCGGAACGTGTCGATGTCGGGCTGCGTGACGTAGCCCGGAATGGAATCGAACTTGTCGAGGGTGCCGCCCGTATGGCCGAGGCCACGGCCGGAGATCATCGGCACGTAGCCGCCGCAGGCCGCAACCGCCGGCGCGAGCGCGAGGCTGATCGTGTCGCCCACGCCGCCCGTGGAGTGCTTGTCGAGAACCGGGCCCGGCAGGTCCCATGTCAGCACTTCCCCTGAGCGGGTCATGGCCTGGGTCAGGGCCACGCGCTCCGGCACCGTCAGACCGCGGAAGAACACCGCCATGGCGAAGGAGGCCGCCTGCCCCTCGGAGACGCGGCCCGAGGTCAGGCCCTCGATGAAGCTGTGGATCTGCTCGGCTTCGAGCATGCCGCCGTCGCGCTTGCGGCGGATGATTTCCTGCGGAAGGTGAGACATGTCAGTAGGTCCCGGCGGCCGTCGTGCTGGCGCGGCCTTCGATGGCGGCGATCAGCGCGTCGTAGACGCTGCTGGCGCCGATGCGGAATGTCCGGGGCGTCGCCCAGCCAGGCCCCATGATGCGGTCGGCGAGGTCGAGATAGACCTTCGCGTCGGCGAGCGTGCGGATGCCGCCCGACGGCTTGAGGCCGACGGGGCGGCCGGACGCCTTGATGGCGTTGAGCATGATCTCCGCCGCCTGCGGCGTTGCCGAGACTGGGGTCTTGCCCGTGGAGGTCTTGATGAAGTCGGCGCCGGCCTCGATGGCGAGCCGGCTCGCGGTCTCGATGAGGGCCGGGTCCTTCAGCTCGCCCGTCTCCAGGATCACCTTGAGCAGCCGCCCCTGGTCGACGAGATCGCGCACGGCCTCGATCATCTCGGTCGCGATCCCGAAATCGCCCTTGCGGAAGGCCCCATAGGGCAGCACGAGGTCGATCTCGTTCGCACCGTCGGACAAGGCCTCCTGCACGTCGTCGGTGACGCGGCCCACATCCTCGCCGCCGGCGGGGAAGTTCACCACCGTGGCGATGCGCACGGGCGACCCCTTGAGGTTGTCCTGCGCGCTCTTGACGAATTGCGGCCATACGCAGACGGCCGCCACGGGGCCGCGCGGATCGACGGCCTTGGCGCAGAGCGCGTCGATGGCCTGGTCGGTGCAGGTGTCGGTGAGATCGGTGAGATCGAGACAGCGCAGGGCGCGTTGGGCCGTTTCCACATCAGACATGGGGGAGCTCCGCAACGAAGGCGCGAATGAGACGCTTGAACTTGTCCGAGGCCTCGGCCGCCGTGTCCTTGGTCTCCTGGTGCGAGGGCGAGGCTCCCTCGATGCCGGCGGCGAGGTTGGTCACCACGGAGACCGCCGCGACCTTGAGGCCGTAATAGCGGGCGAGGATCACCTCCGGCACGGTGGACATGCCGACGAGGTCGCCGCCGAGGATCTGCACCATGCGGATCTCGGCCGGCGTCTCGAAGCTGGGACCGGAGAGCCACGCATAGACGCCCTCCGGCAGGTCGATGCCGATGCGGCCGGCGGCCTTCTGCAAGGCCTCGCGCAGCCCCGCGTCATAGGCGCCGGTGAGCGACACGAAGCGTCCCTCGGTGTGGTCGCGCAGGAGCGGGTTGGCCCCCGAAAGATTGAGATGGTCGTTGATCGCCACGAGGCTGCCGGGACGGATTTCGGCACGAACGGAGCCTGCCGCGTTGGTCAGCACAAGCGTCGAGATGCCGAGCTCCTTCACGAAGGCCACCGGCAGCCGCATGGCGCCGGCGTCGCCCGTCTCATAGTAATGGGCCCGGCCCTGGAACAGGAGCACGCGCTTTCCTTCGAGCCGTCCGGCCACGAGGCGGCCCGCATGGCCCGAGACGCCGCTGCGCGGGAAGTTCGGGATGTCCGCGTAGGGCAGGCTCACCGGATCGCTGAGCTCGTCCACGAGGGTTCCGAGCCCGGTCCCGAGCACGAAGGCCGCGTCGAAATGGCCGTCGAAGCCGCGTCCGCGCACGAACTCGGCCGCTTCCTGAACGTGTTGTTGCATCTTAAAATCTCTTAACGAGCAGCCAGATTGTCGGGTCCGAACGAGAAGGGCAACAGCTCATCGAGCGTGAAGCTCTTCCGGATTCCCTCCGGGCCCGCGATGTGGATCGGCGTGTCGGGGGCGGCGAATTCGCGAATGCGCTGGCGGCAGCCGCCGCAGGGCGTGACGAGGTTCCCGCCCTCGCCCATCACGACGATCTGCGCGATGCGGCTCTCGCCCGCCGCCACCATGGCCGAGATGGCCCCGGCCTCGGCGCAGCTGCCGACCGGATAGGCGGCGTTCTCCACGTTGCAGCCGGTGAAGACCCGGCCGTCCGGCGTCGCGATGGCGGCCCCAACCTTGAAGCGCGAGTACGGCGCATAAGCCTTGGCCTGAATGGCCTTGGCAGCCTCGAACAAGGTGTCGAGCGATGGCATGTCAGCGCTCCTTCACGTAGGGCACGCCGGAGGCGCGCGGCGGAATGGCGGTTCCGATCACGCCGGCGAGCAGGACGACGGTCATGAGATAGGGCAGCGCCTGGATGGCCTGCACCGGAACCTCGCCGATGCCGGGCAGCGCGATGCCCTGGAGCCGGATGGCGACCGCGTCGAGCAGCCCGAACAGGAAGCAGGCGCCGAGCGCCGGCCAGGCGCGCCATTTGGCGAAGATGAGGGCCGCCAGCGCGATGAAGCCCTTGCCGGCGGTCATGTTGGGCAGGAAGCCCGCCGACTGGCCGACGGACAGGTACGCGCCCGCGAGGCCGCACAGGATTCCGCCGATGACGACGGCGGAGTAACGCAGGCCCGTGACCGAGATGCCCGCCGTGTCGACGGCGGCCGGGTTCTCGCCGACCGCCCGCAGGCGCAGGCCGAAGCGCGTGCGCGCCAGCACGAACCATGTGAGCGGAACCGCAAGCAGCACGAGATAGACGAGGGCCGAATGTCCGAAGATCACGTCCCCGAAGCGCTGCGCGCCTTCGAGCGGAGCCGTGCGCCCGCCCTGCCCGTACCAGGCGTTGCCGACGATGGCGGTCAGCCCGGCCGCCAGCATGTTGATGGCCACGCCGGAGACGATCTGGTTGCCGCGCTGGCTGATGGACGCGAAGCCGTGGATGAGCGCGAAGACGATCGAGGCGCCGATGCCGGCGAAGAGCCCGATCCAGGCGGATCCGGTGGCGTAGGACGCAGCCGCCGCCGCGAAGGCCGCGACCAGCATCTTGCCCTCGAGGCCGATGTCGACCACGCCCGAGCGCTCCGACCAGAGGCCGGCGAGGCACGCCGCGAGCAGCGGGATCGAGAGCCGCAAGGACGAGTCGAAGATGGTGGCGAGAATGCCGAGATCCATGGTCAGGCCCTCGCCACGCGCGAGCGCGTCAGCGCCTGCGCCACGATGCGCCGGAACAGCCCGTCGAGGGCGCCCGCGAAGAGAATGATGATGCCGCCGATCACCACCACCATGTCGCGGGTGATGGCCGGCTGCTCGAAGGCGAGTTCAGCGCCGCCCTGGTAGAGGATGCCGAACAGGAGCGACGCCAGGATGATGCCGACCGGATGCGCGCGACCCATGAGCGCCACCGCGATGCCGACGAAGCCGTAGCCGGCGGTGAATTCGAGCAGCAGGCGATGCTGGTAGCCCATGAGCTCGTTGACCGCGAGGCCGCCGGCGAGCGCGCCGGAGATCACCATCGCGATGATGATGATGCGCGCGGGCGAGATGCCTGCATAGACCGCCGCCGTGGGGTTCGAGCCGACCACCCGGATCGCGTAGCCGAGGCGCGAGCGGTAGATCAGCAGCCACACGCCGTAGGCCGCCGCCAGTGCCAGGAAGAGCGTGAGGTTGAGCTGCGACGCCGGGATCTCGATGCCGAAGGCGCCCAGCGCCTCGTGCATGAACGGAATGTGCGACTGTTCCGGGAAGGCGCGGGTCTCCGGGTTCATGGATTGCGGCTCGCGCAGCACGTTCACCAGCAGGTAAACGATCAGCACGCTGGCGAGCCAGTTGAACATGATCGTCGTGATGACGATATGGCTGCCGCGCTTCGCCTGGAGATAGCCCGGCACCGCCGCCCAGGCGGCCCCGAAAGCCGCCGCGCCCAGGATGCCGAGCGGGATCAGCAGGAAGCCCGGCAGGAAGGTGAGATTGTTGAGCACGAGCGCGACGCCGAGGCCCGCGAGCGTCGCCTGCCCCTCGCCGCCGATGTTGAACAGGCCCGCATGGTAGGCGACCGCGACGGCGAGCCCGACGAAGATGAAGTCCGTCATGTAGAACAGGGTGAAGCCCAGGCCCTCTCCCGTGCCGAGGCTGCCCTGCAGCAGCACGCGCGTGGCCGTGAGCGGGTTCTCGCCGATGCCGAGCACGACGAGACCGGCGACCAGGAAGGCCGCGATCACCGAGACGGCCGGCACGACGACGGTGTCGGCCCATTTGGGCAGGTCGATGGGAGCGCTCACGTCTGACTGTCCGGCAGGAACAGGTGGCCCTGTTCGTCGAGAGGGAAAAACGGGTTCCATGCCACCTCCCAGAGATGGCCGTCCGGATCGGCGAAATAGCCCGAATAGCCGCCCCAGAAAACATCCTGCAATGGCTTGACCGGCCGGGCTCCGGCGGCGACCGCGCGGGCATAGACCTCGTCGGCCTCCGCCTTCGAGCGGGCGTTGTAGGCGAGCGTCACGGCCGCGAAGCCGGTGGGGCGATCCTCGACGCCGGCATCCGCCGCAAGATCCGCGCGCCCGAAGAGGGCCAGCGCCAGGCCATTGGCCTGGAAGAACACGACCGAGGGCTGGCTCGCGGACGAGGCCTTCCAGCCCCAGGCTTCGTAGAAAGCCCGCGATCTGTCGATGTCCGCAACGCCGAGCGTCACGAGGGTCAGGCGCGGCTGCATCAGGCGGCCTCGTCGGTGACGCCGGCCATGAGCAGTCCGAGGTCCTGCTCGTTCGTCTCGGCGGGCTTGCGCTCGCCGGTGATCTGGCCGCCGCACATGGTGAGGATGCGGTCGGAGAGGTTCATGATCTCGTCGAGCTCGACCGACACGAGCAGGATGCCGACGCCCGCATCGCGCAGGGCGATCAGGCGACGGTGGATGAACTCGATGGCGCCGATGTCGACGCCGCGGGTCGGCTGGCCGACGAGGAGCACCTTCGGGCTGCGCTCGATCTCGCGCGCCAGCACGATCTTCTGCTGGTTGCCGCCGGAGAACTTCGAGGTCTTCAGCCGCGGCGCGGGCGGGCGTACGTCGTAGTGCTTCATCTTGTCCGCGAGGTCCGCGATCATGCGCTCGTGGTTCAGGATGGGTCCGGACCCGAGCTGCGCCTCGTCGCTGAAGCCCAGGATGGCGCTCTCGAAGGCCGGGAAGGCCGGCACAAGGCCCATGCGCAGGCGATCCTCCGGCACGTGCAGCAGGCCGAGCTGGCGCATGCGGTGCGGGTTGTGATCGGTGAAGCGGATTTCCCGCCCCTCGAAACGCATCGCGCCGAGCACGGGCTGGCGCATGCCGGCGAGTGCTTCCAGCAGCTCGCTCTGGCCGTTGCCGGCGACGCCCGCGATGCCGACGATCTCGCCCGCATGGACCGTGAAGGAGACATTGGCGACGCGCAGCACGCCGCGATGGTCGACCACCGACAGGTTCTCGACCTCGAGCATCGGCGCGCCGGGAGTGCGCTCCGACTTCTCCACCCGCAGCAGCACGCGCCGCCCGACCATCAGCTCCGCGAGCTCCGGCGGCGAGGTCCTGGCGGTCTCCACCGTCGCCACCATCTCGCCGCGGCGCATCACCGAGACGCGATCCGTCACGGCCATGATCTCGCGCAGCTTGTGGGTGATGAGAATGACGGTCTTGCCCTGCTGCTTCAGCGCCTGGAGCAGCTGGAACAGGGCGTCCGCCTCGGGGGGCGTGAGCACCGCCGTCGGCTCGTCGAGGATGAGGATATCCGCGCCGCGATAGAGCGCCTTCAGGATCTCGACGCGCTGCTGCAACCCGACCGAAAGGTCGCCCACCGTGGCGTCGACGTCGATCTCGAGCCCGTAGTCGCGCGCAAGCCGCGCGAGCTCCGCCCGCACCTTCGCCTCACCCGCGCGCAGCATCGTGCCGCCTTCGGCGCCGAGCATCACGTTCTCGACCACGGTCAGGGGCTCCACCAGCATGAAGTGCTGGTGCACCATGCCGATCCCCACATGGATGGCATCGGCCGGGGAGCGGATCGAGACCGGCTTGCCGCCGACCCGGATCTCTCCGGAATCGGCCTCGTAGAAGCCGTAGAGAATCGACATCAGGGTCGATTTGCCCGCGCCGTTCTCACCGACGATGCCGTGGATCGTGCCGCGCTCGACGGTGAGGTTCACGTCCTTGTTGGCGTGGACCTCGCCGAAGCGCTTGTTGATGTCGGAAAGCTGGATGGCCGGGGACATGAGCCTCAAAACATCGTCCCGGCCTCTTCCGAAGAGAGGGCCGGGATCCGCAAATGGAATGCGATCATTAACGCAGTCCGGGCGCCGGCCCAAGGCCGACGCCCGCAACGGGATTTACCTTACATCGGGCACTTCGAGTCCGACATGTAGTCGTGCACCTTGATGG
>JAFAAP010000062.1 GCA_023426505.1 Pseudomonadota bacterium | reverse complement strand
GCCTTTGCCGGTGCGGCGCTGTGGCTGTTCCTGGCCTTTACCGCCGCCTTTGCCATCAAAGTGCCTATGTGGCCTTTCCACACCTGGCTGCCCGATGCGCACGTGGAGGCTCCCACTGCCGGCTCCGTGATCCTGGCGGGTATCCTCCTGAAGATGGGCGGGTACGGCTTCATCCGTGTGTCCCTGCCCATGTTCCCGGATGCGTCGATCTACTTCGCGCCGCTGGTGTTCGCGCTGTCGGTCATCGCCATCGTCTACACCTCCCTGGTCGCCCTGATGCAGGAGGACATGAAGAAGCTCATCGCCTACTCGTCGGTGGCGCATATGGGCTTCGTGACCATGGGCCTCTTCAGCATGAACCCGCAGGGCATCCAGGGCGCCATGTTCCAGATGGTGTCGCATGGCCTCGTCTCGGGCGCGCTCTTCCTCTGCGTCGGTGTGGTCTACGACCGGATGCACACCCGCGAGATCCGCGCCTATGGGGGCCTCGTGAACCGCATGCCGCTCTATGCGGTGGTGTTCCTGCTCTTCACCATGGCCAATGTGGGCCTACCGGGCACCTCCGGCTTCGTCGGCGAGTTCCTTTCGCTCATGGGGGCCTTCCGGGCCAACACCTGGGTGTCGTTCTTCGCCACCACGGGCGTCATTCTCTCGGCAGCCTACGCGCTCTGGCTCTACCGCCGGGTGGTCTACGGGGTGCTCGACAAGCCGAGCCTCCAGGGAATCACGGATCTCAATCGCCGCGAGATCATCACCTTCGCGCCGCTCGTCCTGCTCGTCATCTATTACGGCGTGCATCCGGGACCGATCCTCGACGCCTTCGCCGCCCCGACGGACGCCCTGATGAAGGGCTACGAGGCTGCGCTCCAAACCGTGAAAACGGCGGCTGTCGCCGCACACTGAGGCCACGATGAATTCCGCCCTCGCCATTCCCACCTTTGGTCCCCTGCTGCCGGAGATCATCCTCGCAGTCGGTGTGCTCGTCCTCATCCTGTTCGGCGCCTTTCGGGGCGAGCGTTCCGCGGACGGCATGAACATCGTCGCGCTGGCGCTTCTCGCCGTCGCCTTCGTGGCGGTGCTGATGCTCCCCTCCGAGCGCGTGGAGACCATGGCCGGTTCCTTCGTGGTCGACTCCTTCGCCAAGTTCATGAAGGGCCTGACGCTCATCGCGTCCGCCGGCGGCGTCATCCTGTCGATGGACTACATGCGGCGCGAACGGATCAGCCGGTTCGAGTACCCGATCCTGATCGTGCTCTCGACCATCGGCATGCTGATGGTGATCTCGGCCAACGACCTGATCGCGCTCTATCTCGGCCTCGAGCTGCTCAGCCTCTCGTCCTACGTCATCGCCGCCTTCGACCGCGACAACGTCCGCTCGACGGAAGCGGGCCTCAAGTACTTCGTTCTCGGCGCCCTGTCGTCCGGCATGCTCCTCTACGGTGCATCGCTGGTCTACGGCTTCACCGGCAGCGTCTCTTTCCCGGTCATCGCCTCCACGCTTCAAGGCAATGTGGGCAACGGCGTGATCTTCGGCCTCGTCTTCGTGGCGGCCGGCATCGCGTTCAAGATCTCGGCGGTGCCGTTCCACATGTGGACGCCGGATGTCTACGAGGGCGCTCCGACCCCCGTCACGGCCTTCTTCGCCGCGGCTCCCAAGATGGCCGGCATGGCCATGGCGACCCGCGTCTTCATCGATGCCTTCCCAGGCATTGTCGGCCAGTGGCAGCAGATTATCGTCTTCATCTCCATCGCTTCGATGGCCCTCGGCTCCTTCGCGGCGATCGGCCAGCGCAACATCAAGCGCCTGATGGCCTACTCATCCATCGGCAATGTGGGCTACGCGCTGATCGGCCTTGCGGCCGGAACGCCGGAGGGCATCCAGGGCGTCGCGATCTACATGGCGATCTATCTCGCCATGACGCTCGGCACCTTCGCGGTGATCCTCGGCATGCGCCGCGGCAACGTTATGTTCGAGACGATCGACGATCTCTCGGGTCTCGCCCGGACCCATCCGGTCATGGCCTTCTGTCTTGCCATGATGATGTTCTCGCTCGCCGGCATCCCGCCGCTCGCCGGCTTCTTTGCGAAGTTCTACGTCTTTGCCGCCGCCATCCAGGCCAATCTGGTGACGCTCGCGGTGATCGGCGTGGTGACGAGCGTGATCGGCGCCTACTACTACCTGCGCATTGTCAAGGTCATGTACTTTGACGAGCCCGTGCAGCCGTTCGAGCGCATGGCTCCCGGCGTCAGCTTCGTGCTGGTCGTGTCGAGCGCTGTGGTCCTCCTGTTCTGGATCGTTCCGGCTCCGGTCGTGAACGCGGCGGGCGCCGCGGCGCGCTCCCTGTTCTGACGTGCATCTGTCGCCCGAAACGCAGGCTGCCGGCTATCGGCTGATCTCGCTCGAGGCGACGGAGTCCACGAACGACGATGCGCTTCAGGCAGCAAGGGAGGGTGATCCGGGCCAGCTCTGGATCACCGCGACCGAGCAGCGGTCGGGGAGGGGGCGGCACGGACGGCAATGGGCGTCGCCCCCCGACAACCTCTACGCCAGCCTCCTGCTTCTCGACCCTTGCGAAGTGGCGCTTGCGCCCCAGCTCGGCTTTGTCGCTGGACTGGCCCTGCACGAAGCGGTGGAGATCGCCACGGGAGTCGGCAGTCCGCGGCTGGCCTTGAAATGGCCCAATGACCTCCTGCTCGACGGCGCCAAGGTTTCCGGCATGCTGCTCGAGGGCCATCGGGTCGGGGCGGGCCGCTTGGCGGTGATCATCGGGCTAGGCGTGAACGTCGCCTTCTCGCCGACCGGCACACCCTACCCGACGGCCAATCTGAGATCTCTTGCGCCCAGTCTGCGGCGTGAGGATGTCTTCTCCGCTCTTTCCTCCGCCTTCGCACGAACCTACTCGGCGTGGAGAGCCTCGATCCGGCAGAATAATGCGGATCCGTTAGGCCCGATCCGCCGGCTCTGGCTGGAGCGGGCAGCCGGGCTCGGCCAGGAGGTCACCTTGCGCCTTCCCACGGGAGAGAAGCGCGGTATCTTCGAAGGGCTCGACCGCTCGGGTCGGCTGCAGCTGAAGACCCCTTCCGGTCTGGAGTTGGTCGATGCGGGCGATCTTTATTTTCCTCATTTACTGCACGATATAGCCCAGCCTGACGCTGGTGCGACAAGGTTTTGATACATGGCATCCTCCACGGACGAATTGGTTTTCCTGCCCCTGGGAGGCCTGGGCGAGATCGGCATGAACGCCGCCCTCTACGGATTCGGGCCTGAAACGAACCGGCAGTGGATCCTCGTCGATTGCGGGATGGGCTTCGGAGGCGAGGAGCATCTTCCCGGCATCGATCTGGTCTATCCCGACCTCCGCTTCATCGAGGAGGAGCGGCACAATCTCCTCGGCATCTTCATCACCCACGCCCACGAGGACCATATCGGCGCCCTCGTCGAGATGTGGCCGCGCCTCCGCGCCCCCGTCTACGCGACGAAATTTGCGATCGGCCTCCTGGAGACCCGCCGCCTGTCGGAGCCGGGCGCTCCGAAGATCGATCTGAACGAGATTGCTCCGGGCCAGCGATTGAAGCTCGGCGCCTTCGACATCGAATATGTGCCGGTCGCCCACTCGATCCCGGAATCGAACGCCATGGCGATCCGGACCCCGCACGGCCTCGTCGTTCATACGGGCGACTGGAAGCTCGATCCAACCCCCTACCTGGGCAGCCTGACGTCCGAGGAGACGTTTCGCGCGCTCGGCGATGAGGGCGTGCTGGCCCTGGTCTGCGACTCCACGAACGTGGTGCGCGATGGCGTGAGTCCGAGCGAGGCGGACGTTTCGAGGAACCTGGCCGCACTCATCAAGGATGCGCCATACCGGGTCGCCATCACGACCTTCGCGTCGAACGTCGCTCGCATCCGCTCGGTTGCCGAGGCGGCGCGGGAATGCGGCCGCGAGGTCGTCGTTGTCGGCCGGGCCATGGACAGGGTCGTCGATGTGGCCAACGAATGCGGCTTTCTCGAAGGGCTGCCTGAGTTCCGCTCCACGGATACCTTCGGCTATCTGCCGCGCGACAAGGTCGTGGCGATCCTGACCGGCTCCCAGGGAGAGCCTCGCGCGGCTCTCGCGCGCATCTCGCAGGACGAGCACCCGGACATCGCGCTCTCCAAGGGCGACCGGGTCATCTTCTCGTCCCGCGCCATCCCCGGCAACGAGAAGGAGGTTGGTGGAATCATCAATCGCCTTATCGAGCAGGGGATCGAGGTCATCACCGACCGTACGGAACTGGTGCACGTATCGGGCCACCCGCGCCGCGGCGAACTTGCTCAGATGTATCAATGGACGAGGCCGCGGATCGCGATTCCGGCCCATGGCGAGGCGCTGCATCTGGAGGAGCATGCGCGGTTCGCCCATGCCCAGGGCGTCCCTGAGGTCGTGCATGGCGTCCGCAACGGCAAGATGGTCCGTCTCGCACCAGGGCCCGCCGAGATCATCGACGACATTCCGGCAGGTCGGCTCTACAAGGACGGCAACATCGTCCTGCCCGCGGGCGAACGGGCCGTTCCCGAGCGCCGGAAGCTCTCCTTCGCTGGCATCGTGAGCGTCGCCATCGCCATCGACGAGGATGGTGAGATCGCCGGCGATCCGGTGATCGACGCCATGGGCCTGCCCGAGAAGAACCGGCAGGGGGAGAACATCCTCGACATGGTGGCCGATGCGGTGGGAGATGTTCTCGACGGGCTGTCCAAGGCCAAGCGCCGGGATCCGGAACTGGTGGAGAATGCCGTCACGCGCACCGTTCGGGCCACCATCAACGAGGCCTGGGGCAAGAAGCCCGCGTGCCATGTGCTCGTGATCGAGGTATAGCCATGGTTACGTGATCAGAGGGGACAGAATGATCGGGCGTCTCAACCACATCGCCATCGCGGTCCGCGACCTTGAGGCCGCGTCACGGCTCTACCGGGAGACGTTGGGCGCCGAGGTTTCGGCGCCGCAGCCGCTGCCCGAGCATGGGGTGACGGTTGTCTTTATCACTCTGCCTAACACGAAGGTCGAACTGCTCGAACCACTTGGCGAGACGTCTCCGATAGCCGGGTTTCTGGACAGGAACCCGGACGGCGGAATCCATCATGTCTGTTACGAGGTCGAAGACATCCTGGCGGCACGGGATCAGCTCGCGAAATCCGGCGCCCGGGTGCTGGGCGGCGGAGAGCCGAAGATCGGGGCTCATGGAAAACCGGTGCTGTTCCTGCATCCGAAGGACTTCAACGGCACCTTGATCGAACTCGAGCAGGCGTAAGGGGCAAGGCCTTGGTCAAGCTGATCAAATCCATCGCAGAATCGACTTTAGCGACCCTGGCCGTCGTCATTGCCCTCACGGCCATCGCCATCGCGGTCGTCGTCAATTTCCTCGGCATGCGGGTCAGTGGCAGCCTGGCTCTATATTTCGTGATCTGGTGGATTCTGCTCTTCGCCGTGCTCCCGTTCGGGGTTCGCAGCCAGATCGAAGCCGGGGAGGTGGTCAGGGGCAGCGAGCCGGGTGCTCCTGCTGCGCCGGCCCTGCGCGAGAAGGCCATCTGGACCACCCTGGTCGCGTCGACCGTTCTCGTGATCGTCGCAGGCGTTCTGCCTCTCTCGGGCCTCTGAATTCCAAGAAAAAGCGAGGAGCCAAAAAGAAAAAGCAAGGCTTTCGCCTTGCCTGAACTGCCTTTTGGCTATGTTGTCCCTTGGCTTTCTGACGCCGTCGCTTGTTATAGCGAGCGAGGGACTTGTTCCTCCCGAAACTCGGACCGCACAGCCTTTGACCAATGATCGGTCGAAAGCGTTAGCGGCTTGTTTATAGCTGCCTCAAAGTGGCCTGTCATCTTTTTTGGCAGGCTCTGATGCAATTTTCGGCATATATTGTATTGACCTTTGGTATTAGACGCTGGCCGCGACCCTATGCGTAGACATGACAGCTTGTCTTTTGCCAGGGGTCTGTGTTGTGTGCTTGAAACGAGTCGCGACCGGTCTTTTCACATTCATCGACACTGAAGGCGTTCCATGCGTTTGAGCCGCTATTTCCTGCCCATTCTCCGCGAGACGCCGAAAGAGGCGGAGATCGTCTCCCACCGTCTCATGCTGCGTGCCGGCATGATCCGCCAGGAAGCCGCGGGGATCTATGCCTGGCTTCCGCTGGGCTTGAAGGTCCTGAACAAGGTGAATGCCATCGTGCGCGAGGAGCAGAACCGCTCCGGTGCGATCGAGCTTCTCATGCCGACGATCCAGTCCGCGGATCTCTGGCGGGAATCGGGCCGCTACGATGCCTACGGCAAGGAGATGCTGCGCATCCAGGACCGGCACGAGCGCGAAATGCTCTTCGGGCCGACCAACGAAGAGATGGTCACGGAAATCTTCCGCGGCTACGTACGCTCCTACAAGGACCTGCCCCTGAACCTCTATCACATCCAGTGGAAGTTCCGGGACGAGGTGCGTCCGCGCTTCGGCGTCATGCGCTCGCGCGAGTTCCTGATGAAGGATGCCTATTCCTTCGACCTGGACCAGGCCGGCGCCGTTCATTCCTACAACAAGATGTTCGTAGCCTACCTCCGCACCTTCGCCCGCATGGGCCTGAAGGCGATCCCGATGCGCGCCGATACCGGCCCCATCGGCGGCAATTTGAGCCACGAGTTTATCATCCTGGCCTCCACGGGCGAGAGTGAGGTCTTCTGCCACGCGGACTACCTGAACTACGACATCCCCGCGGCCGATACCAACTTCGACGACATCCCGGGCCTGCAGGGCATCGTCGACAAGTGGACGTCGCTCTATGCCGCGACCTCCGAGATGCACGACGAGGCGGGCTTCGAGGCGATCCCGGACGACAAGAAGATGTCGGCGCGCGGCATCGAGGTCGGCCACATCTTCTATTTCGGCACCAAGTACTCGGCTCCGATGGGAGCCAAGGTGATGGGGCCGGACGGGCAAGAGCGGGAGGTCCACATGGGCTCCTACGGCATCGGCCCGAGTCGCCTGATCGCTGCGATCATCGAAGCGAGCCACGACGAGAACGGCATCATCTGGCCCGAGGCCGTCGCGCCCTTCGACGTGGCGATCCTGAACCTCAAGACCGGCGATTCCGCCACGGATGCGGCCTCGGACCGGCTCTACAAGGAGCTGACCGCCGCCGGCCGCGACGTGCTCTATGACGACCGCGACGAGCGCCCTGGCGGCAAGTTCGCTACCGCCGACCTGATCGGCGTTCCGTGGCAGATCCTCGTCGGGCCCAAGAGCCTGGCCGAGGGCAACGTGGAGCTGAAGCACCGCGCCACGGGCGAGCGGGAGATCCTGCCGCTCTCCGACGTGGTTTCCCGCCTGACCGCACCCAGATAAGGGCACGATGGCCAAGACCTCGCCCACCAAGGCGGCGCCCTCCGGGACCAAGCCCTTCTCGCTTTTCGAGTGGATGCTCGCCGGGCGCTATCTGCGCACGCGGCGCCGAGAGGGCTTCGTCTCCGTCATCGCGGGTTTCTCGTTCCTCGGCATCATGCTGGGAGTCGCGACGCTGATCGTGGTGCTGTCGGTCATGAACGGTTTTCGCAAGGAGCTGCTCGACAAGATCGTCGGCATCAACGGCCACATCTTCGTTGCGCCGATCGAGTCGCCGCTCACCGACTATGCGGAGGTGGCACAGCGCATCGCGGCGGTGCCGGGGGTCAAGCGGGCGATTCCGCTGGTCGAGGGGCAGGCCTTCGGCTCGTCGCAGTACAACGGCAGCGGCGTGCTCGTGCGCGGCATCCGCGGCGAGGACATCCGGCGCATCGACTACATCGCCAACAACCTGCGGCAGGGTACGCTCGAGAACTTCGAGAACGGGGAGGGAGTCGCGATCGGACGCCGCCTCGCGGAGGCCTTGTCCCTTCAGGCCGGCGACACCTTCACGCTCATCACCCCGCGCGGTGCGGCGACGCCGTTCGGGACGGCGCCGAGGGTCAAGGGATATCCCGTGAAGGCGATCTTCGAGATCGGCATGTCCGAGTTCGACTCGAGCTTCGTCTACATGCCGCTCGCCGAGGCGCAGGCCTATTTCAACCGGCAGAACGACGTTCAGCTCATCGAGGTCTTTCTCGAGAACGCCGATCGGGTCGACGAGGCCCGCGCCGCCATCGAGGCCGCCGCAGGCCGGCAGATCCTGATGACAGACTGGCGGCAACGCAACCGCACCTTCTTCGGGGCGCTGGAGGTGGAGCGGAACGTCATGTTCCTTATCCTGACCCTCATCGTGCTGGTGGCGGCCCTCAACATCATCTCGGGCCTCATCATGCTGGTGAAGGACAAGTCCGAGGACATCGCGATCCTTCGCACCATGGGGGCGACGCGCGGCGCGATCATGCGCGTCTTCCTCATCACCGGGGCCTCGATCGGTATCGTCGGCACGATTGCGGGATTCGCACTCGGGCTCGTGCTCGCGCTCAATGTCGAGAGCATCCGCAATTTCATCTCGCACCTGACGAACACCAACCTGTTTCCCGCTGAGCTCTATTTCCTCAGCCGGCTGCCGGCTGATGTCGATCCGCGCGAGGTGATCACGATCCTCATCATGGCCATGGTGCTGTCGCTTCTCGCCACCCTCTATCCGTCCTGGCGGGCCGCGAAACTCGATCCGGTCGAAGCGCTGCGCTACGGATAGTCCATGGCACCAGCCCAGCCTAAACCCACTCTGCTTCTGTCCAAGGTCGAGCGCCGCTATCCGCAAGGGCAGGGGTTTCTCGAAGTGCTGCGTGGCGCGGATCTCGCGATCTGGCCCGGGGAGATCGTGGCCCTCGTCGCACCGTCCGGAACCGGCAAGTCCACCCTGCTCCATGTGGCGGGGCTGCTGGAGAAGCCCGACGGCGGCGAAGTCTTCGTGGGCTCGCAGCCGACCGCTGCCATGAGCGACCAGGAGCGGACTCGGCTCCGGCGCGAGGATCTCGGCTTCGTCTATCAGTTCCACCACCTGCTGCCGGAATTCTCTGCGCTGGAGAACGTGGTGATTCCCCAGCTGATCCGCGGCTTGCCGAAGAATGAGGCGGAGGACCGGGCCAAGCAGATCCTGGCCTTCCTGGGCCTGGGCAAGCGCCTGGATCATCGTCCCGCCGAACTCTCGGGCGGCGAGCAGCAGCGCGTCGCCATTGCCCGCGCCGTCGCCAATGCTCCGCGGCTCCTCCTGGCGGACGAACCGACCGGCAACCTCGACCCGAATACGGCGGACCGCGTGTTCCAGACGCTGGTATCGATCGTGCGCGCATCCAAGCTTGCGGCCCTCATCGCGACCCACAACATGGAGCTTGCCGCGCGTATGGACCGGCGTGTCACCATCCGCGATGGGCTGGTGGTGCAGCTGCCCTAAGGGCTCATTCTTTTCGTAAGCCGACCATCATCCCGGCGGGCCGCAGGACCGGGAAGGCGATCTGCCATTTGGCGTGTACGTGTGGGTGGCTTCCCTTCCCCTCGAGCGACTCCGCCGCTTCCGGCCGGAAACCACATCGGCCCGATCCTCGCCATTTCCGATTTAAGACTCTGTTGACTCCGTCCCAACAGCAGGTTCTGCACACCCTTTACACAGAACATCCGCCGAACAAAAATGAACATACACGGAACACGGAGTTGGAACCATGCTGCGAATGATCATCGAGACGGCCGCTGAAATCGCTTCCCTGATCGTGTTCGGATCTGCCATAGCAATCTGGGCGCTGGTACTCTCTCCCGTGGCATAATCCTCAGGATTCACAGGAACGATTTCTTCCCATCCGTCGGTAACGACCGCTTGGGGAGAATCGTGTCACACTAGGCGCCTGTCTCGAGTTTCGGTTCATGGCGCGCGTTCTTCAAGATATCGGCTTCGTCCACCTGCATGTGCATTCCTCGTATTCTCTGCTCGAGGGAGCGCTGAAGATCGCCCAGCTCGCGAAGCTGGCGGCGGCCGACAAGCAGCCGGCGCTGGCCCTGACGGACACCAACAATCTCTTTGGAGCCCTGGAGTTTTCCGAAAAGCTCGCGGGCTCCGGCATCCAGCCCATCGCGGGCGTCCAGCTCTCGGTCTGCTTCGAGGAGCCGGACCCGGTTGCCCGGATTGTTCCGCAGCCGGCCAACGTCGTGCTGCTGGCGCAGACGGAGGAGGGCTATCGCAACCTCATGCGCCTGGTGAGCCATGCCTATTTCGGCGTGCCGCTCGGTGACTCTCCGCGGGTAGCCGCACCGAATCTGGCGCGGCACTGCGAGGGGCTGATCGCCCTGACGGGCGGGTTCACGGGCCCACTCGACAGCGCATTGCGCGAAGGCCGGCCGGAGCTGGCCCAGGCCCGGCTTGACGTTCTCAAGCATGCCTTCGGGCATCAGCTCTATGTCGAGATCCAGCGCCACAATCTGGATACGGAGCGAATGGTCGAGGGCGAACTCCTCGCCTTCGCCGATCGCAACGGCCTGCCCATCGTAGCGGCCAACGAGCCGTTCTTCTCATCCGCCGGCGACTACGAGGCTCATGACGCCCTGCTCGCCATCGCGGAGGGACGAATCGTCTCCGACGACAATCGCCGCCGGGTTTCGCCGGAGCATCATTTCAAAACGCGCCAGCAGATGATGGAGCTGTTCGCAGATCTGCCGGATGCCCTCCAGTCGAGCGTCGAGATCGCCATGCGCTGCTCGACCCGGGTGCGGACCCGCAAGCCGATCCTGCCGAATTTCGGCACCGGCCCCGACGCCGCCTCGCTGGACGAAGGCGAGGAGCTACAGCGCCAGGCGGAGGAGGGCCTCGCCAAGCGCCTTGCAGCGCACGGTCCCGCGCCCGGGCTGACGGAGCAGGATTACCGCGACCGCCTCGCCTTCGAAGTCGGCATCATCCGCAAGATGAAGTTTCCCGGCTACTTCCTGATCGTATCGGACTTCATCAAGTGGGCGAAGGACCACGACATTCCCGTCGGCCCGGGCCGTGGCTCGGGCGCCGGCTCCCTCGTCGCCTACGCGTTGACCATCACCGACCTCGACCCCCTGCGGTTCACCCTGCTGTTCGAGCGCTTCCTCAACCCGGAACGCGTCTCGATGCCGGACTTCGACATCGACTTCTGCGTCGAGGGGCGCGAGCGCGTCATCGAATACGTGCAGCAGCGTTATGGCGAGGAGCAGGTCGCGCAGATCATCACCTTCGGTACCCTGCTGGCCCGCGGCGTCATGCGCGACGTCGGCCGCGTGCTGGAGATGCCCTACGGGCAGGTCGACAAGCTCACTAAGCTGGTGCCGCAGAACCCGGCCAATCCCGTGACCCTCGCCCAGGCGATTGAAGGCGAGCCGCGCCTGCAGGCCGCCATCGACGAGGAGCCGGTCGTCAAGCGCATGCTCGACATCGCCCAGAAGCTGGAGGGACTCCACCGCCACGCCTCGACCCACGCGGCCGGCGTGGTGATCGGCGACCGCCCGCTTCAGGAGCTGGTGCCGCTCTACCGAGACCCGAAGACCGGCATGCGGGTGACCCAGTTCAACATGAAATGGGTCGAGCAGGCGGGCCTCGTGAAGTTCGACTTCCTCGGCCTCAAGACCCTCACGGTGCTCCGCACGGCCGTCGACCTCATCAAGCGCAAGGGCATCGAGATCGATCTCTCGGCCCTGCCGCTCGACGACCGCAAGACCTACGAGATGCTCCGGCGCGGCGAGACAGTCGGCGTGTTCCAGGTGGAATCGATCGGCATGCGCAAGGCGCTGGTGGAAATGGAGACCGACCGCTTCGAGGACATCATCGCCCTGGTGGCTCTCTACCGCCCGGGCCCGATGGCCAACATCCCGGTCTACTGCGCCCGCAAACTCGGCAAGGACGAGCACAACAAGGCGGACTGGTATCCGCATGACAAGCTGGAGCCGATCCTGCGCGAGACCTTCGGGATCATCGTGTACCAGGAGCAGGTGATGGAGGTGGCGAAGGTCCTCGCCGGCTACTCCCTCGGCGACGCCGACCTGCTCCGCCGCGCCATGGGCAAGAAGATCAAGGCCGAGATGGACGCGCAGCGCGAGCGCTTCGTGTCCGGCGCGAAAGAGGGTGGAATCGACAAGGCCAAGGCCAACGAAATCTTCGACCTTCTCGCCAAGTTCGCCGATTACGGCTTCAACAAGAGCCACGCGGCCGCCTACGCGCTCGTCGCGTTCCAAACCGCCTATCTCAAGGCCAACTACCCGGTCGAGTTCCTGGCCGCGTCCATGACGCTCGACCTCGACAATACCGACAAGCTCTCGGAGTTCCGCCGCGAGGCGCAGCGCCTCGGCTTCAAGGTGGTGCCGCCCTCGATCAACCGCTCGGGCGTGGTCTTCGACGTGATCTACGACGATGAGGGCCAAGGCCAGATCCTCTACGCCCTCGCGGCCGTGAAGGGCGTCGGGCGACAGGCGATCGAGGCGGTGGTCGAGGCGAGGGGCGACAAGCCGTTCAAGGACCTCTCGGACTTCGCCCGGCGCATCAACCCGCGCATGCTGAACAAGCGAACGCTCGAGAACCTGATCGCGGCCGGGGCCTTCGACGAGCTGGAGTCGGACCGGGCCAAGGCCTGCGCCTCCATCGACGCGATCATGAGCCTCGCCCAACAGTCCCACGAGGCGGCCAATGGCGGCATGATCGACATGTTCGGCGGCGTCGCCGCCGCCGACGTGCCGCTGCGCATCTCCAATTACGAGCCCTGGCCGGCCGCCGAGCGCCTCCAGCGGGAATACGACGCGGTCGGCTTCTTCCTCTCGGGCCATCCCCTCGACGAGTACGGCGACCTCCTGAAGAAGCTTCGGGTCCAGACCTGGGCCGAGTTCAGCCGCTCGGTGCGGGCCGGCAACTCCGTCGGGCGGGTCGCCGCCACGATCCTCGACCGGCAGGAACGCCGCACCAAGACCGGTAACAAGATGGGCATCCTCACGCTCTCGGATCAGACCGGGCAGTACGAGGCCATCATCTTCTCGGAAGGGCTCCAGCGCCTGCGCGACGTCCTGGAGCCTGGCAGCGCCGTGGTCCTCATGCTTCAGGCGGGGCTCGAGGGCGAGGAGGTGAGGGCGCGCATCGGCATGGCCGAGCCCCTGGAGGAGGCGGTCGCCAAGCACCAGAAGGGCATGCGCATCTTCCTGCGCGACGAGCGCCCCATCGGCAGCGTGTTCGAGCGGCTCAAGGCGCGCGGCGAGGGCGAGGTCTCCCTCGTGCTGATTCTCGACGAAGGCGACCGGGAGGTCGAGGTCAGGCTTCCGGGCAAGTACATGGCCACCCCCCAGATCGCCGGGGCGATCCGGGCCGTCCCGGGGGTGGTGGACGTCCATATGAACTGAGCCGTCTGTCCCTCGTATCAGAGGAGGGACGACCTGCTTGCAATTCCCTATCTTTCCGCCTATATGCGCCGCATCCCACACGCGGAGCCTGTCCTCATGTCCTGAGGCAACCCCGGTGGCCGGTCGACCGGTCCACTGCTCCGCGGAGGCTTAACCGGAGAATAGACAATGGCGCTTCCTGATTTCTCGATGCGCAGCCTCCTCGAGGCTGGCGCTCACTTCGGCCACCAGTCCCACCGCTGGAACCCGAAGATGGGTCCGTACATTTTCGGCACCCGCAACAACATTCACATCATCGACCTCGCCCAGACGGTTCCGATGCTGCACCGCGCCCTCCAGGCCGTCAGCGACACGGTGGCCAAGGGCGGCCGCGTGCTCTTCGTCGGCACGAAGCGCCAGGCTGCCGATTCGGTCGCCGACGCGGCCAAGCGTTCGGCCCAGTACTACGTGAACTCCCGCTGGCTCGGCGGCATGCTCACCAACTGGAAGACGATCTCCGGCTCAATCTCGCGCCTGCGCAAGGTCGACGAGATCCTCGCCGGCGGCGGTCAGGGCCTGACCAAGAAGGAGCGCCTGATGCTCTCCCGCGAGAAGGAGAAGCTCGAGCGCGCCCTGGGCGGCATCAAGGACATGGGCGGCACGCCCGACCTGATCTTCGTGATCGACACCAACAAGGAGCAGCTCGCGATCCAGGAGGCCAAGCGCCTCGGCATCCCGGTTGCCGCCATTGTCGACACGAACTGCGATCCGGACGGCATCACCTTCCCGGTTCCGGCCAACGACGACGCCGGCCGCGCGATCTCGCTCTACTGCGATCTGATCGCCCGCGCCGCTCTTGACGGCATCTCCCGCGGCGCAGGCGCCATGGGCATCGACATCGGCGAGTCCGAGAACCCGATGGCCGAGGAGCTCCCGGCCAACGACGCCGCTGCCCCTGCCTACGAGGGCGAGCAGTTCGAGCGCCTCGCGGCTCCCCGCGGCGCTCCGGACGACCTCACCAAGCTGAACGGCGTCGGCCCGCAGCTCGAGAAGAAGCTGAACGAAGCCGGCATCTTCCACTACTGGCAGCTGGCCGCCATGCAGCCGGGCGACGTCGCCCAGCTCGACAAGGACCTGAAGCTGAATGGCCGCGTCGAGCGCGATGGCTGGCTCGGTCAGGCCCGGTCGATGATCGAGGCGGCGTAAGGCCCGCCTGGCGCCGCGAAAAATGCGGCGCCGCTTGAAGAAATTGATCGAGCCCGGCGTTCCCTGAGCGCCGGGCTCCCTATATGCGTAAACCTGTGAAAGGATGAGCCATGGCGAACATTACCGCTGCGATGGTGAAGGAGCTGCGCGACAAGACCAGCGCCGGCATGATGGACTGCAAGACGGCCCTCAACGAGACCAACGGTGATATCGAAGCCGCCGTCGACTGGCTGCGCAAGAAGGGCCTCTCCAAAGCCGCCAAGAAGGCCGGCCGCGTCGCCGCCGAGGGCCTTGTCGCCGTCGAGTCCGCCGGTCACACCGCCACGATCCTCGAGGTCAACTCCGAGACCGACTTCGTCGCCCGCAACGACCAGTTCCAGGCTTTCGTCCGCGAGGCCGCCAAGATCGCCCTCATGGGCGACGGCACGATCGAGTCGCTCGAAGCTGCGCACTTCCCCGGCTCGCAGACCACGGTCAAGGACCGCCTGCAGGAGCTGATCGCGACCATCGGCGAGAACATGACGCTGCGCCGTGTGACGAAGCTCGAGGTCTCGAAGGGCCTGATCTCGTCCTACGTCCACAACGCGGTGACCGAAGGCCTCGGCAAGATCGGCGTCCTCGTCGCGCTCGAGTCCGAGGGCGACGTGACCGTGCTCGGCAATCTCGGCCGTCAGATCGCGATGCACATCGCGGCGACGAACCCGGTCGCCGTCGACGCTTCCGGCATCGATGCCGCCACGATCGAGCGCGAGAGCGCGATCCTGCGCGAGAAGAACGCCGGCAAGCCGGACAACGTGCTGCAGAAGATCGTCGAGAGCGGCCTGAAGAGCTACTACAAGGAGGTCACCCTCCTCGAGCAGTCCTTCGTGCACGATCCGTCGAAGAGCGTCACGCAGGTCCTCAAGGAGGCCGAGTCCAAGGCCGGCAAGCCGGTCACCCTCAAGGGCTTCGTCCGCTTCGCCCTCGGCGAGGGCATCGAGAAGGAGGAAGCTCCGGACTTCGCGGCCGAAGTGGCCGCACAGGCCGGGCTCAAGGCCTAAAGCAGACCTCACGCAAAACGGCGGCTCTCGGGCCGCCGTTTTCATGAGAAGGTTTGAAAAGAGGGTCAGACAGTGACACAGTTTCGGCGCATCCTGGTAAAGCTCTCCGGAGAGGCCCTGATGGCCCCGGACGGATACTGGCTCGATCCCCAGACCCTGTCGGGGCTGGCTCAGGACCTGGCGGACGCCACCCGCGCCGGATTCGAGATCGCCCTCGTGATCGGCGGCGGCAACATCATCCGCGGGGCTCGCATG
>JAFAAP010000255.1 GCA_023426505.1 Pseudomonadota bacterium | reverse complement strand
ACCCTGACGGGCGAGGCGAGCTACACTTACGGCTCGCTGGTCCACACGGCCGATCCATCGATCGGCCTCGGCGCCTTCAACAAGCAGGGATACTCGAACCCTGAGGTCGACAAGCTGCTCCAGGAAGGCTCCCGCACCATGGACGACGCCAAGCGCCGCGCCCTCTTCGAGAAGGTGACGGAAGTCTCCATGAACGACCGCGCGCTGATCCCGACGGTCCAGATTCAGACGGTCTGGGCGGCCAAGAAGGGCATGCTCAACATCCCGGCCCGCGTCGACCAGGAGACGCTGGCCTACGAGATCAAGCCGAAGAGCTGATCCTGACTCTGCCGGCCGGGAGGGGCAGCCCGGCCGATCCTTCCTCCGGAGCCGCTTCGGTTTCTCACGAAACCGCGGCGCTCCGGACAATCTTTTTGACGTCACCCTGTCAGGCGCGATGCTCCCGTCCGCCTGACGGCATCTTCAAAACCATGCGCGAGACAGCATGATCGGATTTCTCATCCAGCGCATTCTTCAGGCGCTCCTGGTCATCATTGCGATGTCGATCATCGTGTTCCTGGGCGTCTATGCCATCGGAAACCCGATCGACGTGATGATCGATCCGGCTTCGGACCAGGCCCTGCGCGAGGCGCTGATTCAGCGCTATGGCCTCGACCGCCCCCTGATCGAGCAGTACTTCATCTTCATGAACAACATGCTGCACGGGGATCTCGGCGAGTCGTTCATCTATCGCCTTCCGGTGCTCAGCCTGATCTGGTCGCGCTTCCCGGCGACCCTCGAACTGGCACTGACGGCGATGATGATCGCCACCTGCCTCGGCATCCCGCTCGGCCTATGGGCCGGCTACAAGCCGGATTCCCTCTCGGCACGCGCCATCATGGCGGTTTCGGTCCTCGGATTCAGCGTGCCAACCTTCTGGGTTGGCCTGCTGCTCATCATGACGTTCGCGGTCGAGCTCGGCTGGCTGCCCTCCGGCGGCCGCGGGCCGGTGACGAACGTGCTCGGCATGCCGCTCTCCGTCACGTCGCTCGAAGGCCTGAGCTACATCATCCTGCCGGCCTTCAACCTCGCCCTGTTTAAGCTCGGCCTCCTGATCCGCCTCACCCGGGCGGGCACGATCGAGGTGATGAGTTCGGACTACGTGCGCTTCGCCCGCGCGCAGGGTCTGTCTGAGAGCAAGGTCGTGGGCCTGCACGTTCTCAAGAACATCTCGATTCCGATCGTCACGGTGTTCGGCCTCGAGCTCGGCTCGACGCTCGCCTTCGCGGTCGTGACCGAGACCGTGTTCAACTGGCCCGGCATGGGCAAGCTCATCATCGACTCCATCACCGTGCTCGACCGGCCCGTGATGGTCGCCTACCTCATCCTCGTCGTGTTCCTGTTCGTCGTGATCAATCTCGTGGTCGATCTGATCTACGGCCAGCTCGATCCGCGCATCCGTGTGAAGGCCGCCTCATGAGCAGCTCTCCCGCCATCTCCGCTCCGGCCGAGACCCGCTGGGTCCGGCTCGGCAATTTCTGGTCCGACTTCAAGCAGAGCCCTGTTGCGGTCGCGGCGCTCATCGTCATCGTGTCGGTGGTGCTCATGGCGGTCCTTGCGCCGCTCGTGGCGCCGCAGGATCCCTATAACCAGCAGACGCTCGACCTCTTCGACGCCCGCCTCGAACCCGGCGAGGTCGGTTCGGGCGGCTACGTTCACTGGCTCGGCACGGATGCCGCCGGCCGCGACGTGTTCTCGGCCATCCTCTACGGTCTGCGCACCAGCCTGATCGTCGGCGTGATGGCCGGCACCTTCGCGCTCGTGCTCGGCGCCACGGTCGGCCTCATCGCCGCCTATTACGGCGGCCGGATCGAGGCGATCATCATGCGCATCATCGATCTGCAGCTCTCGCTGCCGGCGATCCTTCTCGCGCTCGTTCTGGTCGCCATGCTCGGGCAAGGGCTGCCGCAGCTCGTGACGGCGCTGGTCGCCGCGCAATATGCGTACTTCGCCCGCACGACCCACGGCGCGGCGAGCGCGGAGCGCCGCAAGGATTACATCGAGGCGGCTCTGTCGACGCCGCTCCCAGCCCGTCAGGTGCTGTTCCGCCACCTCCTGCCGAATGCGCTTCCGCCGCTGATCGTGGTGGCGACCGTGCAGGTGGCGAACTCGATCGCCCTCGAGGCGACCCTGTCGTTCCTCGGCCTCGGCCTTCCGCTGACCCAGCCGTCGCTGGGGTCGCTGATCTCCAACGGCTTCCAGTTCCTGCTGTCCGGCCGCTACTGGATCTCGATCTATCCCGGCATCGCCCTGATGCTGACCGTCGTCGCCATCAATCTCGTGGGCGACCAGGTGCGTCACGTCCTGAACCCGAGGCGCAGCCGATGAGCGAGCCCGTCCTTCGCGTCAAAGACCTCCGGACCCAGTTCCACACTCGGGCCGGCATCCTCAAGGCCGTCGACGGCGTCAGCTTCGAGGTCGGCCGCGGCCGTATTCTCGGTCTCGTGGGCGAATCCGGCTCCGGCAAGAGCGTCACCGGCTACTCGATCCTCGGCCTCATCGAGGCTCCGGGCGAGATCGCCGGCGGCGAGGTGCTGCTCAACGGCCAGGACCTCACCAAACTCAAGGGCGAGGCCATCCGCCGCGTGCGCGGCGCGCAGGTCGCCATGGTGTTCCAGGACCCCTTGATGACGCTCAACCCGGTCCTCAAGATCGGGACGCAGATGATCGCGGCCGTGCGCGCTCACGATCGCGTCTCCCGTAAGGTGGCCTGGACCCGCGCCCGCGATGCGCTGGCCAAGGTCGGCATCCCGAGCCCGGAAGAGCGGCTCGACGCCTATCCGCACCAGCTCTCGGGCGGTATGCGCCAGCGTGTGGCCATCGCCATCGCGCTCCTGCACAACCCGGCCGTGATCATCGCGGACGAGCCGACGACGGCGCTCGACGTGTCGATCCAGGGACAGATCCTCGCCGAGGTGCGCCGCCTCGCCGACGAGACCGGCACCGCCTTCGTGTGGGTGACCCACGACCTCGCCGTGGTGTCGAGCCTCGCGGACGACATCTGCGTCATGTATGCGGGCCGTGTCGTCGAGACCGGCGCTGCCGCCGATGTGATCGCCGCGCCGCGTCATCCCTACACGGCGGGACTTCTCGCCTCCGTGCCGGCCGAGCACGAGCCCGGAACGCGGCTGCCGCAGGTTCCCGGCTCGACGCCCTCGCTCGCCAACCTGCCGCCGGGCTGCGCCTTCGCGCCGCGCTGCTTCAGGGCAGGGCCCGCCTGCACCACCACGCCGCCCGTCCAGGACTTCGGAGACGGACGCACCGCCCTTTGCCATTACCCGATCGAGACCGATAAATGTCAGCCGCTCTCCTCGACATCGACCACGTATCGAAGCGCTTCGTAAAGCGCCCGAGCCTCGGGGAACGCATCGCGGGCCTCATCGGCGCAGGCCGCAAGACGGAGATCGTCCGGGCGGTCAGCGACGTCAGCCTCCAGGTGCGCAAGGGCGAGGTCATCGGCCTCGTGGGCGAATCCGGCTGCGGCAAGTCCACCCTTGGGCGCATCGTGGCCGGCATCTACGCGCCGAGCGACGGCAAGATCCTGTTCGACGACAAGCCTGTCGCCAGGGAACAGGGACGCCATACCCAGAAGCTCACGACGCGGGTGCAGATGGTGCACCAGGATCCCTTCGCGAGCCTCGATCCGCGCATGCGAATCGGCGACACGGTCGCCGAAGGCCCGATCACGCATCGTATCGTGAAGTCGCGCGACGCCGATTCCTACGTGGCCGACATGCTGGGCCGCGTCGGCCTCGACCCGAGCTATCGCCGGCGCTTCCCGCACCAGTTCTCGGGCGGCCAGCGCCAGCGCATCGCGATCGCCCGTGCGCTCGCCATGAAGCCGGATCTCCTCGTCCTCGATGAGCCGGTCGCGTCGCTCGACGTGTCGATCCAGGCGCAGGTGCTCAACCTGTTCATGGATCTGCGCCAGGATCTCGACCTCACGGCGATCTTCATCAGCCACGATCTCGGCGTGGTGCGCCATGTCTCCGACCGGGTCGCGATCATGTATCTCGGGCGCATCGTGGAGCTGGCCCCGACGGCCGAACTCTATGCGGCGCCCAACCACCCCTACACGCGCGCCCTGTTCGAGAGCGTTCCGCGCGTCGGCGTCGGCCGCAAGAACTTCCGACCCATCGCGGGCGAGATCCCATCGCCGCTTCATCCGCCGAGCGGCTGCCACTTCCATCCCCGCTGCCCCTTCGCGGGGCCGCGCTGCAAGCGCGAGGCGCCGCCTCTCGCCGCGATCGGCCCCGGCCGCTTCTCGGCCTGCCATCTCAACACCGGCGGCACCGAGTAACCGCAGAAATCCCACGACATGACCCAGCAAGCCTCCATCGCAGCGCTCAACGAGTGCGTCGCCGCCGTCAACGACGTGCTCAACGCCACCTCGGTCCTCACCTGGGACTCTCGCACCATGATGCCGCCGGGTGGTGCTGAGACGCGCGGCCAGCAGATCGCGACCCTCACGCGCGTGGCGCGCGACCTTCTGCTGTCCTCGGAGACCGAGGCGGCCCTCGACGCCGCCGAGCAGGCGGTCGAGGGTTTGCCCGACGATGCGCCGGAGCGGCGCATTGTGGCGCAGACGCGTCATGCCTTCGAGCATCACCGCCGCGTGCCGGCCTCCCTCATCCAGGAGCGGGCGGCGCTTCGCACGGTGGCGCAAGCCGCTTGGATCGAGGGGCGCGCCAAGAGCGACTTCTCGATCTTCGCACCCCACCTCGCCAAGACCGTCGAACTCTCCCGCGCCTATGCGGATTGCATCGGCTGGAGCGAGCACCCTTACGACGCCATGGTGTCGATCTACGAGCCGGGCGAGACGGCGTCCAGCCTCAAGCGCCTCTTCGCGACGCTGCGCTCAGGGATGCAGCCGATCCTCGATGCCGCGCGCTCACGCACGGCCCCGCGCTCCGACTTCCTGTTCCGCGACTTCCCCGAGGAAGGGCAGCGTGCTTTCGGGCTGATCATGGCCGAGAGGCTCGGCTACGACCTGAAGCGCGGACGCCTCGACACCACGGTGCATCCGTTCGAGGTGTCGTTCACCCGCAACGACGTGCGCATCACCACGCGCTACAACCGCAACTACCTTCCGGCCTCCCTGTTCGGCACCGCTCACGAGACCGGTCACGGCCTCTACGAGCAGGGGGTCGACCCGGCCTATACCCGCACGACGCTGGCGACCGATCTGGTCGGCCTCTATGCGGTCGGGGGCACCAGCTTCGGGGCGCATGAGTCGCAATCGCGCCTGTGGGAGAACCACATCGTGCGCAGCCGTACCTTCTGGCAGCTGCATTTCCCGGAGCTGCAGCGGCACTTCCCCGACCAGCTCGGGGACGTGAGCGCCGAGGAGTTCTATCGCGCCGTCACGCGCGTGGAGCCCGGCTTCATCCGCGTCGAGGCCGACGAGCTGACGTACGATTTCCACATCATGCTACGCGTCGACATCGAATGCGCCCTCATGGACGGCTCTCTGCCCGTGGCGGACCTGCCCGCCGCATGGAACGCCGCCATCAAGCGCGACCTCGGCCTCGACGTGCCCAACGATTCCAAGGGCGTGCTGCAGGACGTGCACTGGTCGACGGGCTATATCGGGTCCTTCCCGACCTACACGATCGGCAACGTCATGGCCGCCCAGGTCATGGAGACCCTGCGTCGGCAGGATGCAGGCCTCGACGCTGCCATCGAGGCGGGCGACTACGCGGGCCTCGCCGAGGCGCTGCGCCAAAAGATCTGGCAGCACGGCCGCCGCTTCACGCGTGATGAGCTTCTGGTGCGCGAAACGGGCCGCGGCCTCGATCCTGCGCCCTATCTCGCCTATCTCCAGGGCAAGTACGCGACGTAAGGCAACGCCTCACCCTTGCGACGTCCGGCTGCGCGCCTCCTGCGCCAGC
>JAFAAP010000020.1 GCA_023426505.1 Pseudomonadota bacterium | reverse complement strand
TGATGCCGTCCCAGTCCTGGGCCACGATCTCGCACTTCACCTTCATGCGCGCGCACAGATCGTTGGCGAGGTCGATCTCGAAGCCCTCGAGCTTGCCGCCGGCGCCGGTGAAGTTCCACGGCGCATACGCGCCTTCGGTGGCGATCTTCACGGTCTTCTCCTGGGCCACGGCCCCGCCAAGCGCGAGGGCAGTGCCGACAAGGGCAAGGCTGACGGTTTTGACGAACTTCATCGTTGTTCCCTTAGTTCTGGGGCCCGGCTTCGAACCTGGGCCTTGTTTCCCGCGGTCATGGACCGCGCCGGGACGCAGTAACCGCCAATCTTAGGAAAAAGGCAAGCGTTGGTTCAGGGATGAACAGATCTGCCGATCATGCAGTCAAGTCACTGATTTCTCTAGTGAACATGACGTTGCGTTAGGAAGGGGTAAGCCGAGGGGTCCGAACAGGAGTGTTCGGCTCTTGCGATCCGGCGCTTAAGACGCGATGACTAGGTCGTTTCCGGGGAGCGAGGATGACGATCCAGACCACTATCGGCGAAGACCTGATCGGGGCCCTGAAGGCCGGGCTCGGGGAAGGATCGGTGCTGACGGCCGCCGAGGACATCGGCGGCTATCTGGTGGAGTCCCGCGGCCTCTACAGGGGCGAGGCCCTGGCGGTGGTGCGTCCGCGCGATCGGGGCGAGGTCGCTCTTGTGGTTCGGGAGTGCGCCCGGGCGGGCGTGCCGGTCGTGCCGCAAGGGGGCAATACCGGCCTGGTCGGAGGCGGTGTTCCTCACGGCGGCATCGTCCTGTCCCTCGACCGGCTGCAGCGGATCCGCGAGGTCGATCCGGTGAACGCCACGATCACCGTGGAGGCGGGCTGCATCCTCAAATCCGTCCATGAGGCCGCCGACGCAGTCGGCTATGCCTTCCCGCTGTCCCTGCCGTCAGAAGGGTCTTGCCGCATCGGCGGCAACCTCGCCACCAACGCCGGTGGCACCGCCGTGCTGCGCTACGGCAACATGCGGGAACTGACCCTGGGGCTGGAGGTGGTCCTCGCCGACGGCCGCATCTGGAACGGCCTCAAAGGTCTGCGCAAGGACAACACCGGATACGACCTTCGGGACCTCTTCATCGGCTCGGAAGGTACGCTCGGCATCATCACGGCGGCCGTGCTCAAGCTCTACCCGAAGCCTCAAGCGCGCGGCACCGCCTTCCTCGGCTGCACGTCGCCCGGACAGGCGCTCAAGCTGTTCGAGCGCCTGCGCGAGGGCGCGGGCGACCAGCTCACCGCCTTTGAGTACATGACGGATTTCGGCCTCGAGATCGTCCTCAAGCACCGGCCCGCGGCCGTCCGGCCACTCGCCGGTCGCCATCACTCTTATGCGCTCATCGAACTGTCCTCGCCGCAGAAGGATGCGGATCTCCAGGGACGTCTCGAAACGATCCTCGGGAGCGCCCTTGAGGAGGGGCTGATCGACGACGCGGTGATCAGCGCGAGCGGCGCGCAGAGCCAGGCGCTCTGGTCGCTGCGCGAGGACCTGTCCGAGGTGCAGCGACTGGAGGGCGGCTCCATCAAGCACGACGTCGCCGTCCCGGTCTCGCGCGTGGCGGAATTCATCGAAGCTGCCACGAAAGCCTGCGAGGCGGAGATGCCGGGCATTCGGGTCTGCGCCTTCGGCCATTTCGGCGACGGCAACATCCATTTCAACCTGTCCCAGCCCGTCGGCATGGACAAGGCCGCCTACCTCGCGGAATGGGAGCGCTTCAACCGGATCGTGCACGACATCGTCCATGCGATGAACGGCTCCATCTCGGCCGAGCACGGCATCGGCCTGATCAAGCGGGACGAGCTGCCCCACTACAAGGATCCCGTGGCGCTCGATCTCATGCGCAGCCTGAAGAAGACCCTCGACCCGCAGAACATCCTCAATCCCGGAAAGGTCGTCGCGATCGGCGAAAGCCGGCCGACGGGCTTTTCAGCCATCGCAGGACATCCATGAAGACCATCGATCTCTTGGCCATCGGCGAACCCCTCATGGAGTTCGCCGAGGTGACACGCGCGGACGAGCGTCTCTATCTCCCCGGGCATGGAGGGGACGTCTCGAACACGATCATCGCGGCTGCCCGCCAGGGCGCAAAGACGGCGATCTTCACGGCGCTCGGCGAGGATGCGTTCGGCCAGGACTTCCTCCGGCTCTGGGATCGGGAGGGTGTCGACCGTTCCTCCGTGATCGTCCGCAAGGAAGGGCGGACGGGCGTCTATTTCATCAGCTACGGCGAGGAGGGCCACGTCTTCTCCTATGCCCGCGCCGGCTCCGCCGCGAGCCTCGTGACGCCCCAAGAACTGCCGCTCCAGCAGATCGCCGCGTCCCGCATCCTGCATGCATCGGGCATCAGCCAGGCCATCTCGGAGAGCTGTGCCGACGCTGTCTTCGCGGCCATCCGGCATGCCAAGGAGAACAGCACCGTCGTCAGCTACGACACCAACCTGCGCCTGCGGTTGTGGCCTCTCGACCGGGCGCGGGCCATCATCAACGGCACGGTCGCGCTCGCCGACATCGCGCTGCCCGGCCTCGACGATGCGCGCCAGCTGACCGGGCTCGAAAGACCGGAGGAGGTCTGCGCCTTCTATCTCGATCTCGGCTGCGGGATCGTGGCGCTCACCATGGGCAAGTCCGGCACCATGGTGGCGACGTCGGAGCGGACCGGGGTCCTGCCCGCACGACCCGTCGAGGCAGTCGATGCGACCGGCGCGGGCGACACCTTCGACGGAGCCTTCCTGGCCGAATGGCTCGTCCACCGGGATCCGTTCCGGGCGGCGGCCTATGCCAACGGGGCCGCAGCCCTTTCGACCCTGGGGAAGGGGGCCGTCGCTCCCATGCCGCGCCGCTCCGACGTGGAGGCCTTCCTCGCGAAGGCCTGAGAAACGAAACGGCGGGCCGTGAGGCCCGCCGCCGAGGTTTTACCAATTAATTGCGCTTAGCGGCGGCGAACGGCCGTTCCGCCCGGAAGCCGGCGGGCCTCCATGGCGTGATGCTCGATATGCGGGACCACCGAGGCGGCAAACTGGCGAAGCGCCGGATCGGTGCCGGCCTGGGCATAGGACTGATGCAGGGCCAGAGCCTGCTGGTGACCCATGCGCTGCGCCTGACCATAGAGGCGATCGAATTGAGGACCGCTAGTGGAGGCCAGCTGGTTCAGCATGGCCGACTTCTCGGGGTCGAGCTGAACGGGAAGCTGCATCGTGGAGATCGCGCCCGTGGCCTGGACGTCGCGGGCCGCACCGGCCGTCGCGCCTGCCGTGGCGCCGATGCCGGCGCCGACCGCGGCGCCGACCGGGCCGCCTACGAGCGCGCCGATGCCCGCACCCGCCAGCGTGCCGGACACAGCCCCGGGCACCATCTCGCCGGTTGCCGAGTAGACGGCGCGACCGCCGTTGAGGGCCTCGCTGGTCATGCTGTGATCGCGGATCATCTGCTGCGCATAGCTGCGCACGGCCGGATTGCGGGAACGCTCGAGAGCGAGGCGGCTCGACGCGATCTCGAACGCGTCGGACTGCATCGCCATCATGCGGTAGGTTTGGCTATCCATGGTCTGGGCGACGGCCGGAGCCGACATCGACACGGCCAGAGCAGCAAGGGCAAGATATTTCTTCATCGGAAGAGCTCCTGTTTCTGGGATGCAGAACACCGTGGCGAGTCGAAGGGGCTCGCAAAAGGCATAGGTGGCTGCTGCACCCCGTCAACGACGAAGCATCTAGGCGGTTCCAATATAGGAATCGACTTGCTGGCTGCAGGTGGATTCTCAGTAAAAGCTCAGCTTGACTGACAACGTTTCTTGGCCGGAACCATGATCCTCAGTCGTCCCCGGATATGGTCGCCTCGTTATGGTCTGGCGACACAGCGATAATATCCGTCAGGAGCCTTCCCGAGGCTGCCGGATCCGGCTGAGGGACAGCATGCCCATGCCGCCGACGCTGCCGTCGGGCCGCAGACCCCGCAGCTCGGCCTTCAGAAGGAAGCCGGTCTCGTCCTGATCGATCGTAAAGAGATGATAGCCGGCCGTGTGGGTCAGCGTTCCGCTCCGGGCCGAAGCCGAGGGGGCGCCGACGATCGGGACCGGCCCGCGCGGTCCCTCGAGATGCGCCAGGGAGCCAACGTGATTGTGCCCGTGAAGGACGAGCTCCGCCCCGACACGCCGGATCATGTCCTCGAACTTGGGCGCATCGGTCAGGTTGCGTCCGGGTTGCGCGCCGCCGACGTGGGGCGGGTGATGAATCAGCACGATCCGGAAGCAGGACGGATCCTTGCCCAGCTCGCCAAGAATTTCTTCGGCCGCCTTCCGCTGTTTCGATCCGATTCGACCGCTCGCCACGAAGGGCAGGGTGGGGATCGCCGAGGAAAGGCCGACCATCGCGATGGGGCCGTAGCGGCGCAGGAACGGAAAAACGCACTCGCTACCATCGTCGCCGCGCGTCCAGGGGGCGATTTCCTTGAGAAGGCCCTCCAGCGACCCCATCACATAGGCGTCGTGGTTGCCCGGAACGAAGCTGACCCGGGAAGGATCGCCGAGGCCCTCGAGAAAGACGCGGGAGGTCTGCCACTCGCTGGGCAGGCCGATGTTGCAGGTGTCGCCCGTGCAGGTGATGTGATCGGGCTTCTGCTCATGGATGTCGGCGACCAGCTCCGCCAGGAGCTCCATGTCGTGAAGGCCGCGGCGGCTCCGGTGCCAGTTATACCAGCCCGTCAGCCTTTTGCTCAGAAGCTGCCTGAGCTTCGGCCGCGGCAGCGGCCCGACGTGGGGGTCTGTCAGATGTGCGAGACGAAACATAACGGCCTATTCTGGAGACCGAATGACAGTTCGTCGAGCGATGACGATACGTCAAGCGCCGGGGACGGAAGTTCCGGAACCCGGACACGACGAAGGGCAGCCATGTGTCGGCTGCCCTTCGTGATCAGATTCCCGATGGCCGAGGCGCATCCTGCCCGACATCCCGCCGGCTCTTGCCGACGCGGAGGGCAGGGTGGTTCCGGCGAACCTCAGTTCAGTACTGAGCGCCTGGGTTCAGCGTCGAGTAGATCGCGCGGTCATCGAGGTTCAGGGCCGGAGACCAGGCGAAGCGGGAGGATCGATTGAGCCAGGAGAGGAGGAGCGAGAGAAACATTGGAACACCTTTTTCTGGTGCTGTCATAGCTCTGTGCTGAGTGCAGGTCACGCGCGAAGATAGCGGCTCAGCTATGCATTATTTGCCGAGCTTCGTTCAGAATTCTGTAATTTTGTTGTGTTCTTCTCGTTCAATGTCCGACTCGTCTGGGCCCAGCCCTTCCTTCCGTCTCCTGCAATGGAGCCTGCATCGGTACTGGCGCGTGACACGCGGCCTCACCCTCGGGGTGCGCGGGGTCATTCTCGACCGAGAGGATCGTGTCTTCCTGATCAGGCACACCTATGTGGCGGGCTGGCACCTGCCGGGGGGCGGCGTGGAGGCGGCCGAGACGGCGCTCGAGGCCCTGCGGCGCGAGGTGCGCGAGGAGGCGAACATCGAGGTCGGCGCGGATCCGACGCTGTTCGGCATCTTCTTCAATGCCCGGGTGTCGCGGCGGGATCACGTTCTCGTCTATGTGGTGCGGGACTTCACCGTCACCGGACCGAAGCAGGCCGACCGCGAGATCGCCGAGGCCGGGTTCTTTCCGGTGAATGCCCTGCCTGAGGGCACCACGGAGGCGACGCGCCGGCGTCTTGCGGAGATCCTCTCCGGGCAGCCGGCATCAAAGACCTGGTGAGAACCATTTGCGCCATGCCTCGGGCGCTGCTATGGCCAGGAAATCTCAAGGGAACACGCAAAGCGTCATGAACCGGATTCGGATCCTGCGACGACGAAACGGCTGACCTCCGTCACGCCGCCATCATTTCCGTCGCCAGATCCCCGAGTCCGTTCATGACCGAACTCTCCCTGATCATTCGCTCCGAACAGCCCATCGATTCCGACGCCATCGAGCGCCTGCACGAGCGCGCCTTCGGGCCCGGCCGCTTCGCCCGCACCGCGTCGCGGCTGCGGGAGGGCGCGCCCCATCTGCTCGATCTCTCCTTTACGGCCCTCGTCGGCACGCTGCTCGTCGGCTCGGTCCGCATGACCCCCATCCGCGCCGGAGGGGAGCGCACCCTGATGCTCGGCCCCCTGACGGTCGAGCCGGCCTTCGAAAGCCGAGGCATCGGCGCGGCGCTCATGCGGCGGTCGCTCGATGCTGCCCGTGACAAGGGCCATACCCTGGTGCTTCTCGTGGGCGACGAGCCCTATTACCGGCGCTTCGGCTTCAAGCGGATTCCGCCCCGCCACCTGGAGCTTCCCGGGCCGGTCAATCCCGACCGCTTCCTGGCGCTGGAACTCGCGGAAGGGGCGCTCGCGCGCGCCAACGGGCTCGTGTCGCCCCTGCCGATTTCGAGCTGACCGGCTCAGGCCCGGCGCCGGCCTTCCGTCAGCCATGCGGCCAGAGTCGCGCCGATCAGGAGCGCGAGGCCCAGGAAGCCGAGGGCCAGCGGGAAGACCGAGACGCCGCGCACGATGGCGCTCTCGCTGGGCCTGATCCCGATCCAATCCCCGCCCGCGAAGCGCGAGCCCGACCGCACCGCCAGGATGCGCGGCACGGTGATGCCCTGGTCCCCCGCCATGGCCACGCGCCGGACGGAGCCGCCGGTCGCCTCGGCGATGGGGCCCAAGGATTCCGTATTGCTGAACACGTCCGTGAGTTCTCGCGGGTTGGCGGGGCCGACGCTGACGAAGGCGATGAGATCGCCCGACCGGACCGTATGCAGGCCGAGCTCACGGCTCGCGACCTGCGCGGTGAACAGGCCGGGGCGGCTCTCGGTGAGGTCGATGCTGCTTTCCTGTCCGCTCGGGGTGATGAGCGTGACCGGATCGGCTTGGTCGCTCATGGTCTGCCGCTCGATCCGGATGTCACGGCCCGCAACTGAGGCCCTCAATGCCTCTTCTTCGAGGGCGGGCTCCTTCATGAGCCAGTGCGAGAGGCGGCGCAGCAGATCGAGATGCGGTCCGCCGTCGTTGTAGCCCCGCGCCCAGAGCCACGCGTGGTCGGAGAGGAGGAGCGCGACGCGTCCCTTCTCCTCGCGGCGCAGGACCAGCAGCGGCAGGTCGTTGGCGCCGGACATCACGGTGGCGCCCGACTGGACCTGGGAGCCGATGATCCGCAGCCACTCGCCCCAGGCCGGGGGCTGGGTCTCCGAGCCGGGCAGATCGCGGGTTACGGGATGACGCTCGCCGGTGGGCGTGATGCTGGCCTTGTATGGTTCTTCGACGATCCGGCCGTCCGGCGTGCCGGGAATGATCGGCGCAAGCCGCGTCTGGGCGAGGCTGCCGTAGCTGGCGAATTCAGGGCCGGCCGCGACCAGGACCGCGCCGCCGTCGCGCACGTAGCGCACGATGTTCTCGAAGTAGCTCGACGGCAGGACGCTCTGGTTGGCGTAGCGGTCGAAGATGATCAGGTCGAAATCCTTGATCTTCTGCTGGAACAGCTCGCGGGTCGGGAAGGCGATGAGCGACAGCTCGTTGATCGGCGTTCCGTCCTGCTTCTCAGGAGGGCGCAGGATGGTGAAGTGGACGAGGTCGACGTTTGCGTCCGACTTGAGCAGGTTGCGCCAGGTCCGCTCGCCCGCATGGGGCTCGCCGGAGACTAGCAGCACGCGCAGCTTCTCGCGGATGCCTTCGATCGGGACGACGGCGCGGTTGTTGGCCTGCGTCAGCTCTCCCGGAAGGCCCTCGACCTCGAGTTCGACCACGTTGGTGCCGCCGTGCTCGATGCGCGCCTGGATCGAGAAGGGCGTGTCGGCGCGCACCTGCTGGCGCGTCAGGATCTGGCCGTCCCGCCGCACCGTCACGAGGGCGGAGCCCGTGCCGCCGCGTTCCATCACCTGGGCCCGGATGGTCTGGTCCTTGCCGACGATGCCGAAGCGGGGAGCCTCGATGAGCTTGATCTGCCGGTCGCGCTCGTCGGGCCGTCCCGTGATGAGCGCGTGGAGCGGCGCCTTGAAGCCTAGACCCTCGACATTCGGCGGAATGTCGTGAACCACGCCGTCCGTGACGAAGATCACGCCGGCGAGCCGATCCGGCGGAACATCGGCGAGGCCGTTCGAGAGCGCCGCGAAGAGGCGCGTGCCGTCATCGCCCGCGCCGTCATCCGCCTCGATGTAGCGCGGCTCCACATCCGCCAGCGTTCCGAAGCGGCGTTCCAGCTCCGAGCGTACCTGGTCGGTCATGGCCTGCCGGTCGCCGAGGGTTTGCGAGGTCGAGCGGTCGACGACCACCGCCACGATGTCCTTCACCTTCTCCCGGTCCTCCTGCACGAGGGCCGGGTTGGCGAGAGCCAGGAGCACCAGGCCGAGGGCCACGGCCCGCAGGATGGCGACGGGGCCGCGTGTCAACAGAGCCAGGATGGCGAACAGCGCCGCCACCGCGGCCACCGCCCACAGCGCATAGGTTGGAATGAGGGGTGAGAAGCTGATCGAGAGCACGGATATCTCCTCGGGCTACTGCCCCAGCCGCTCGAGGAGCGCCGGCACGTGGACCTGGTCGGCCTTGTAGTTGCCGGTCAGCGCGTACATGACGATGTTGACACCGCCGCGATAGGCCATCTCCCGCTGCCGCGTGTCGCTGCCGACCACGGGAAAGAGAGCTTCTCCGCGTGGCCCTACGGCCCAGGCGGCCGCAAGATCGTTGGACGTGATGATGATCGGCGATACGCCATCGCCCGAACGCGCCGGACGGTTGCCCTCTTCCTGCGACTGGGGCGGAAGCGCCTCGACCCAGGTCTGTCCCGTGGCGTAGCGGCCCGGGAAGCTGTCGAGGATGTAGAAGGTCTTCGTCAGCACGTGATCGGACGGCACGGGTTCGAGTTCCGGGATGTCGAGGGTCGCGAGCATGCGGCGCAGATGCTGGGCCTCTGCGCTCACCGCTCCGCCCGGCCGGGCGCTGAAGGCATCGCGGGTGTCGAAGATGACCGTTCCGCCGCCCTTCATGAAGGCGTCGAGCCGCCGGATCGCCGCATCGGACGGAATCGACCGGCTCGCCACGACCGGCCAGTAGATCAGGGGATAGAACGCGATCTCGTCCCTGGCCGGATCGATGCCGATCGGCTCGCCGGGCTGGAGGGCCGTGCGCTGGCCGAGAACCTGGGTAAGGCCCGCCAAGCCCGCGCGGCTGGTCTCGTCGATCTGGGAATCGCCGGTGATGACATAGGCGAGGCGCGTGACGAGGGCGGAGTCGCTGTTGGGAGCCGCAGGTTTCCGCTCCTGGGCCTGGAGGCCGGAGCCCGGGTCCATCAGCAGGAGGGCCGCGAGAACGATCGCCGCGCCGGCACCTGCGCGGCGAGCCCGGCCGAAGATGTTGCCCAGGTGCCCGCCGAGCCAGAGCGACGCGAGCGTGTCGATCAGGAGGAGGACCACGGCGAGTGTCAGGAGCGGTGCGCGCAGGTCGATGGTACGCGCTCCCACCAATCCGGCCATCCGGGCGTTGAGAGGGGCGTAGTTCAAGGGAGCCAGCCTGTCTCCGGAAACGAGCGCATTGACCGCCAGGCTCGAATCGACGGGACCGTAGAAGCCCGGCGGATGCTCGGATGTCGCGCGCTCCGCATAGGTGCGGGTGATCGCGCGGGCGTTCGGCGGGGGCGACGTGAAGATGCCGTAGCCGTCGAGGGTGAGGCGCGGTGCGACGGTCTGGTTCTCGGCATTGCGGGCTTCGGCGGTCACCTCGCTCGGAGCGCCTGCGAGAGCCGTGATCCGGCGCAGCATGTCGACGAAAAGGCCCGACAGGGGCAGGTTGGACCACGTCGTGTCCGCGGTCACGTGGAAGAGCACGATGAGCCCGTCCCCCCGCTTGTCCGCGGTGACGATCGGCGTGCCGTCGGAGAGCGATGCCCAGGTCTTGCCGGCGAGGTCGCCGTCGGGCTCCGCGAGGATCTGGCGCCGGACGCCGATCTCCTCCGGTATGTTCAGGCCGAAGAACGGGCTCTCTCGCGTGAAGGGCGCGAAGGTCTTCGGCGTATCCCATGACAGGGTGCCACCCAGATTGCGTCCGCCGCGGCGCAGGCGCACGGGCACGAGCTCGTCGTTGCCGGCCGCCAGCCGTGAGCCGGCGAAGCGCAGGAGAAGGCCGCCGTTCTCAACGAAGGCCGTGACGCGGCCCATGGTCTCGCGGTCGAGTCCGCCGACATCCGCGAGCACCAGGACGGAGACCTGCTCGTCGATGAGCTGGGTCACCGCGTCGGCCACGGCGCCGCGTCCCTGGCGGATCTCGCTGTAGGGGGAGAGGGCGCGCTCGATGTAGTAGAGCGGCGACAGAAGCGGCTGGGCCTGGTCGGACGTGCCGCCGAAGACGAGGCCGACCCGGCGGCGCTTGCCGCGCTCGTCCACAAGGCTGACGGCGCCGGCGGAGCCCTCGCCGAGGATCTCGATGCGCGCGATGGCGTTGCGGATCTCGGTCGGCACATCGAAGCTCGCGGTCGTCTCGGTCGCGTTCGCGTCGAAGGTGAAGCGCGCATCCGCGAGCGGCAGGTTCTTGAGGTCGAGCGCCCGTACGGTGCCGGAATCGCGGCCGTTCGCCTCGGCGCGAACGACCTGGACCTTCAGCTGCCCGACCGCGTTCTCGACGCCGGCCAGGGCAAGGGCGGTCGCCCTCTCGGCCTTCAGAACCGTGATGCGTCGCCCGTTCGACATCTGCGCCAAGCCATCGACGAAGCCTTGTCCGTCAACGCCCGCGACCCCGTCGCTGATCCA
Organism: Pseudomonadota bacterium; assembly: GCA_023426505.1. Classification (GTDB taxonomy): domain Bacteria; phylum Pseudomonadota; class Alphaproteobacteria; order Rhizobiales; family Beijerinckiaceae; genus Microvirga. Next base: position 13,973 of record JAFAAP010000020.1, on the reverse strand, counting down.
CACGATGTCCGCATCGGGCGTCGCCTCGAGATACCGGCGTATGGAGTCGAGATGAGATTGCCTGTCGGGCAGATGCGGCTGCGGCTTGATGGAGCGCAGACGCTCCATGGCCGCGCTCGGACTCGTCGGCTCGACGGCCGCGGGCTCGTCGGCGGCCGCCACGAGCGCCACGACGCGGCCTTCGCGGCCCGCGGCTTCGATACGTTCGGAAGCGAGGCTCATTCGCTCGCGCCAGTCGTGCGCGGAGGCGAAGCCGTTGTCGAGGATGAGCAGGAGCGGGGCGCGGCTGCTGTCCGCCGCCATCGGATTCCAGATCGGGCCCGCCGCCGCGAGGATGAGGAAGGCGGCGAGAAGTAGGCGAAGCAGCAGGAGCCACCAGGGCGTGCGCGCCGGGGTTTCGCGCTCGGGGCGCAGGTCGGCGAGGATCTTGAGGGGCGGGAAGTCCACGCGCTTGGGCTGCGGCGGCGTGACGCGCAGCAGGAGCCAGATCGCGGGCAGAGCCGCGAGCGCCGTCAGAACGAGCGGGACCGTGAAGGTGAGGGGGAGACCCAGCATGCGCTAGCGACCTCCGGGATTGGCGCCGCGCGATGCGGTGACGAGGGTCATGATGCGAAGGGCCGCTTCGCTGGCGGGCCTGTCGGTCCGGTGAATGGTCATCGACCAGCCGCGGCGGCGGGCGAGGTCCTCGAGCTCGCCCCGATGCTGCGCGATGCGCGCCTTGTAGGCGCGGCCCCATGACACGGCATCGCCGATCCGCAGCGAGATCCCGTCCTCCAGGTCATGGAGCATGGCCTGGCCCTGGAACGGGAATGTTTCCTCGACGGGGTCGACGATCATCACGAGATGGCCGCGCGCCCCCCGGCTCGAGATGGCTTCGACGGCAGCCGAGATGTCGCGCACGGGGGACAGGAAGTCGCTGATGAGGATCGCCTCGTGCAGCGGCGCGATCGGCGCCTGGGGCGGCAGATCCTCCTCGAGCGAGCTGCGATCGGCCACCATGGTTTCCGCCATCACCTCGGCGATCCGACGCGTGGCCCGCGGCGGCATGAGGCCGAGCATCCCGGCCCGTTCTCCCGATTCGACGAAGCAGTCCGCGAGCGCAAGGCCGAGCACGATGGCGCGCTCGCTCTTGGAGGCCTGGGCCAGATCCGACACGTAGCCCATGGAAGCGGAGCGATCGATCCAGAACCAGATGGTCTGGGCCGTCTCCCATTCGCGCTCGCGCACATAGAGGCGGTCGTCGCGTCCTGACCTGCGCCAGTCGATGCGCTGCGCCGCCTCTCCGGCCACGAAGGGCCGGAACTGCCAGAAGCTCTCGCCCACGCCGGCGCGCCGCCGTCCGTGGATGCCGTGCGAGAGGCTCGCGGCGACCCGCCGGGCCTCGAGCACGAGGCGCGGCATGCGCTGGGCCAGCGTCAGCGCGGCCTCGGTCTCGGTGCGGCCAGGAAGGCGTGCCTCTTCGGAGAGGACCCGGACACGGGCCATGACGGAAATCCTAGCCCGCCAGCCGCGCCGTGAGGCGGCCGATGATGCTCTTGACCGTTTCACCGTCCGCTCGGGCCGAGAAGGTGAGCGCCATGCGGTGCTTCAGTACCGGCTCCGCCAGCGCGATCACGTCGGCGACGGACGGCGCGACCCGTCCCTGGATCAGTGCACGGGCGCGGACCGCCAGCATCAGCGATTGGCTGGCGCGCGGGCCCGGTCCCCAGAGAAGCTTGTCGGTAACGCCCTCGACCCGGTCGCTTTCGGGGCGTGCGCTACGGACGAGATCGAGGATGGCCTCGACCACGCTCTCGCCGACCGGGAGACGGCGCACGAGGCGCTGGGCGTTCATCAGTCCCTCGGCGGTCATCGTCGCGGCGGGCTTGCGCTCCTCGGCGCCCGTCGTCTCGACCAGAATGCGCCGCTCGGCGGCACGGTCGGGGTAGCCGACATCGATTTCGAGAAGGAAACGGTCGAGCTGGGCTTCGGGAAGGGGATAGGTGCCCTCCTGCTCGATCGGGTTCTGGGTCGCCAGCACATGGAAGGGCTGGGGCAGGTCGTGCCGCTCGCCGCCCACGGACACGTGGTGCTCCTGCATGGCCTGGAGCAATGCCGACTGCGTGCGCGGGCTCGCGCGGTTGATCTCGTCGGCCATCAGGAGTTGGGTGAAGATCGGCCCCTTCACGAAGCGGAACGAGCGGCGCCGGTCCGCGCCCTCGTCGAGGATCTCGGAACCGAGGATGTCGGAGGGCATCAGGTCGGGCGTGAACTGCACGCGCCGTGCGTCGAGGCCGAGCACGATACCCAGGGTTTCGACGAGCTTCGTCTTCGCAAGGCCCGGAACGCCCACGAGCAGGCCGTGGCCGCCCGCCAGGAGCGTGATCAGAGTCAGGTCGACCACGTCCTCCTGGCCGAAGATGACCGTGTGGATGGCTTCGCGGGCTCGCCCGACCGTCTCAAGCGTCGCCTCCGCATTTCGAATGATCGCGTCGTCCAGTGCGGTGGGCGCTTGAGCGATGCCGGCCGTCATGTGGTTCTCTCCACTCGTTCGCATCCGCCCCCCTGGCTAATCTGCCTTTTGTCGACATCCTTATGCAAGCGGGTCGATCCGACGCAGCTTGGGATGGGCGAACTGGACGGCGCAGTTGATGACACTATGCTCTAGGAAGTAGCCGATCCCGGCCGTTCGTCGATCCTCGAAAGACAATTTCTTGTTCACGTTCTTGTTCACGTCCAAGCCATGACCGATCCTGCCCCAGCCCCAGGAAGCGCCATGACCCGGCTCGTCGAGGCGCTCGGCCGCGATGCCGGCCGCAAGGGGCCGCCTCCCGTCGAGCGCTGGAACCCGGCCTATTGCGGCGAGATCGACATGCGCATCGCTGCCGACGGAACGTGGCATTACATGGGCACGCCCATCAACCGCCCGGCCCTGGTGCGGTTGTTTTCGACCGTTCTGCGCAAGGATCCCGAGCGTTATGTCCTCGTCACGCCGGTGGAGCGCGTGGGTATCGCGGTCGAGGACGTGCCGTTCCTGGCCGTCGAGATGGCCGTCGAAGGGGAGGGGGAGGGGCGGCAGATCGCCTTCCGCACCAATGTGGACGATGTGGTCCAGGTCGACGCCGGTCATCCGCTGCGCTTCGAGCGCGACGCGCAGGACGGGGTGAGGCCCTACGTGCTGGTGAGGGGCGGTCTTTGGGCCCGGCTGACCCGGGCGCTTGCGCTCGACATGGTGGCTCTCGGCGAGGAGCGTGACGAGGGCGGTGAGACCCAGTTCGGCGTCTCGGTCGACGGGGCCTTCTTTCCCATCGCGCCTGTTTCGGCCCTCGGCGACCCCTCATGACCGCCACCCGGCCCGATGCGTCCGAGTTCCTCGCCCTCGCGGCCGAACGGCTGCGGCGCGACCCGCCCGATCGCACGGACGCACTGGCCAATCCGCGCGGGGATCACAGCCTCGACGACGTGCCGCTGGTCCGGCCGCTCGACCCGAAGGCGGCCGCGGTTCTGGTCCCGGTCGTCATGCGCGAGGAGCCGACCCTGCTCTTCACGGAGCGGTCGGCCCATCTGCGCCAGCATTCGGGCCAGATCGCCTTTCCGGGCGGTCGGGTTGATCCGACCGATGCCTCCGTGGAAGCGGCGGCGTACCGGGAAGCCGAGGAGGAGATCGGCCTCGACGGCCGGTTCATCAGCCCGCTCGGCTTTCTCGATGTCTATCTGTCCACAACCAATTATCTGGTCATGCCTCTCGTGGCCCGGGTCGACCCGTCCTACAGCCTCAGCCTCAATCCGCACGAGGTGGCGGACGCCTTCGAGGTGCCTCTCGGCTTCCTCATGAACCCGACCCATCACGAGCTTCATTCCCGCGAGTGGCAGGGACGGCAGCGGCGCTACTATGCAATTCCTTACGAGGGACGCTACATCTGGGGTGTGACGGCCGGGATCATCCGCAATCTATATGAGAGGCTCTATAGTACATGACACGGGCAATCCTTCAGGAGTTGGTCCTCTTTCTCCTGCCCTTCGTCGCCTTCGCCCTCTACCTCCTCATCCGCCGCCGCAATCCTCTTCTCTGGTCGCACTGGAGCAATCAGTCCGTCTGGCTCGTGATCGCCGGTCTCGCCTGCGTGGTGATCTCGCTCGTCACGGCGGGTCTTCTTGCCGATCGCCAGACCGGCGCCTACGTTCCGTCGCACGTGGAAAACGGGCGCGTCGTTCCGGGGCAGTTCAGGTGATCCAATCCCTCGACCGAGAGGCCCTGGCGGGCCTCCTCCAGCGCGGTCCGCTGCGCCGTCTGCTCATCGCGTTCAATCGCGACGGTGAGGAGACGCGCATCGTGGGCGGCGCCGTGCGCAATGCGCTCCTGGGACGGCCCGTCACGGAGGTGGATTGCGCCTCGACGGCCGTTCCCGATGCGATCCTGCGCCTCGCGGAGGAGGCCGGCTTCAGGGCGGTCCCCACGGGAATCGATCACGGCACGATCACGGTGATCGTCGACGGCGAGCCCTTCGAGGTCACGAGCCTGCGCGAGGATGTGGAGACGGACGGGCGCTATGCGGTCGTACGCTTCGGCCGGCACTTCGACGCCGATGCGAAACGGCGCGACTTCACCATCAATGCCCTGTCGGTCGCGCTGAACGGCCACCTCCATGACTACACCGGCGGTGTCGCCGATCTCGCGGCGCGGCGCGTCCGCTTCATCGGCGACGCGCATAAGCGCATTCGCGAGGATTACTTGAGGATCCTGCGGTTCTTCCGCTTTTTTGCGGAATATGCGGAAGGGGATCCCGACCCCGAAGGCCTTGCCGCAGCGGGATCCGAGCGGCGGGGGCTGTCGATCCTCTCGCGGGAGCGGATCCGGCACGAGCTCATGAAGCTCGTGGTCGCGCAGCGGGCCGAGGACACGATCCGCATCCTTGCGGAACACGGGTTCCTGACCTGGATCCTGGACGGCGTGGCCGAGTTCGGGCGCTTCGGCCGGGTGGTGGCGGCGGATCATGAGAAGCCCGTCTCGATCTGGCGTCTCGCGGCGCTTGCGGTCATGGTCGAGGAGGATGCGGACCGCCTGCGGGAGCGGCTGAGGCTCTCCAACGACGAGCACCGCAGGCTCGCCGCCTATGCCCGGCTCCTCACGATCGTAAAGACGAGACTGCTGCCGCTCGACGCGCTGGCCATCCGCCGCCTCGCGGCCGAGCACGGGGTCGAAGCGCTCGGCGTGGCTCTGGCCGCGACGGCCGGCGAGCCGTTTCCGGTTCTCCTGCCTGAAGGGCAGGAGGCTCTCGCGAGGTTCAGGAACGGCGGGGAGGACGTCCCGGCCTTTCCCCTGCGCGGCGCCGATCTCGTCCAGGGCGGCATTCCCAAGGGGCCCCGGATAGGCGAGCTGATGGGGCTCGCCCGGCAGGCCTGGCTGGCGGAGGGGTGCCCGACCGACGGGCCCTACGCGCAGGACCTGCTGCGCCGGGTCCTCGACCAGGCGAGGGCTTAGAGCTGTTTCCACTGGCATGGAATCAGCTCTCTCCTTTGTCCTGCCGCATTTTTTGACGGCGAACCGGAGCCACTTCGCCGAAAAATGCTTTAGGGCCAGCGCACCGTGGGCGGCATGGACGAGAGGATCGACTCGATGTTGCCGCCGGTCCGCAGCCCGAAGATCGTGCCGCGGTCGTAGAGAAGGTTGAACTCCACGTAGCGCCCGCGCCGCACCTGCTGCTCGACCCGGTCGGCCTCCGTCCATTCGGTTCCGACGTTGCGGCGGACGATCTCGGGGTAGATCTTCAGGAATGCCTCGCCAACGTCGCGCGTGAAGGCGAAATCCGCATCCGGGTCGCCGGTCCAGTGGTAGTCGTAGAAGATGCCGCCGATGCCGCGGGGCTCGTTGCGGTGCTTGAGGTGGAAGTACTCGTCGCACCAGGCCTTGTACCTGGAATAGTCCACGGAGGGCCGGTCGCAGGCATGCCGCAGCGCCTCGTGGAACGCGACCGTGTCGGGGTCCTCCTGGGTTCGGCGCCGGTCGAGCACGGGGGTGAGGTCCGCTCCGCCGCCGAACCAGGGCTTGGTCGTCACCACGAAACGGGTGTTCATGTGCACGGTCGGCACGTTCGGGTTCCAGGGATGGGCGATCAGGGAGATGCCGGCGGCCCAGAACCGGGGATCCTGGTCGGAGCCGGGGATCTGCCCGCGGAATTCCGGCGCGAACTCCCCGTGAACGGTGGAGACGTGCACGCCCACCTTCTCGAAGACCCGGCCGCGCATCATCGACATGACGCCCCCGCCGCCGGGATTGCCGTTGTGGTCCTTGCGCTCCCACGGCTTGCGCTCGAAGCGGCCGGGTTCGGAGGCCTCTGGCGGCAGCGGGGTCGTCACCTCGTCCTCGATGGCCTCGAAGGCGGCGCAGATCCGGTCCCTCAGGGCCGCGAACCAGGCGGGAGCCTCGGTTTGAAGGCGCGTGACGGCGGTGTCGGTCATGGGTGATCAGGCTCCAAGGGGGCTGGAAGGGGAAAGGTCCCGGTCTGCCGCAGGGCTTCGCCGAGAATCATCGCCGCTGTGACGGCGACGTTGAGGGAACGCAGGCCCGGCCGCATTGGGATCACGACCCGGGCATCAGCCGCCTCGTGGACCTCGTCGGGCACGCCGGCGGATTCCCGCCCGACCAGGATGATGTCGTCCGGCGCGAACCCGAAGGCCGTATGGGGCACGGCGCCCTTCGTGGTGGCGAGGATCAGCCGTCCGCCGCCGGCCCGGCGCCACTCTTCAAATGTCCGCCAGGAGACGTGGCGGGTGACGGCGGCCCGCTCCAGATAGTCCATGCCCGAGCGGCGCAGGTTCCGGTCCGAGACGTCGAAGCCCGCAGGCTCGATGATCTCGACCGGCACGCCGAGGCAGGCCGCCAGGCGCAGCATGGTGCCGGTGTTCTGCGCGATATCGGGCTGGTAGATGGCGAGACGGGGCATAGATGCGTCATCGGGGCAGGAGGCTCCGACGTCAAGTCGGCGCTGCGCCAGCCGTCGAACGAGGAAACTGGGGACAGGGATGTTTGGCTGGTTTGAAAAGCAGATCGATCCGTTCGCCCCGTTCGACGAGACAAAGACCCCTCCCAAGTCGGTCAGTGGCTTCGCCTGGTACTATCTCAGGCCGATCCGGCACTGGTTCGTTCTGCTCTTCGTCATTGCGCTGGTGGTCGGGCTTTTCGAGGCATCGCTCTACATCCTGATCGGATGGCTCGTCGATCTCCTCACCCGGTCGGCTCCGGACCGGATCTGGGCCGAGCACGGGAACGCTCTGATGCTGGTCGGCGCCATGGTGCTGTTCGTGCGGCCGGTCCTGCATTTCCTGCATGGACTGGTGTCGAACCAGCTCATCGTGCCGCAGAGCACGAACATGATCCGCTGGCGGACGCACGTCTACACGCTCGGCCATTCGGTGAGCTATTTCCAGGCCGATTTCGCCGGGCGGCTCGCCAACCGGATCATGCAGGCGGGCGGGGCCATCCGCAGCATCGCGGTCACGCTTCTCGACACGCTCCTTTACGTCGCGATCTTCGCCTTCACGGCCCTCGGGGTGTTCTCGAGCGTCAGCCCCTGGCTCGCGCTGCCGATGGGCCTGTGGATCGCATGCTATGTGGTTCTGCTCTATTTCTTCGTCCCTCGCGCCAAGGAGCGGTCCCTAAAGGTGGCCGACACGCGCTCAGCCCTCGTGGGCCGCGTGGTCGACAGCTACACCAACATCCTCACCGTCAAGCTCTTCGCCCGGGCGGCGGAGGAGCGCTCGGCCGTGAGCGAGTCCCTGGCGGCCAACACGCACGCCTTTCTCGATTCCATGCGGCTCAACACGGGCGTCGGCGGCCTCCTGGCCTTCATGAACAGCGCGCTCCTCGTGGCGACCGGCGGGTTGTCGATCGTCCTCTGGCGGCAGGGGCTGATGACGACAGGCGAGACGGCGACGGGCTTGTCCCTTGTGATGCGGATCCTGGCCATGTCCGGCTGGGTCATGCACACGGTCAGGGACGTCTTCGAGAACATCGGCGTGGTCCAGGAGAGCATGGAGACGATTGCGCGGCCCCATGGCCTGGTGGATGCTCCCTCCGCCCCCAGGCTCGAAGTGACGCAAGGCGAGGTGCGGTTCGAGAACGTGTCCTTCCACTACGGCCGCGAGGAGGGCATCATCGAGGGCCTGGACCTGACGATCCGGGCCGGCGAGAAGGTCGGGCTCGTCGGCACGAGCGGGGCGGGCAAGACCACGATCACGTCCCTCCTGCTGCGCCTCCACGACCTGGAGGGTGGCCGGATCCTCATCGACGGGCAGGACATCGCCGGGGTCAGCCAGGATTCCCTGCGCGCCTCCATCGCCATGGTAACGCAGGACACGTCCCTCCTGCACCGGTCGATCCGGGACAATATTCTCTACGGCCGCCCGGGGGCGCGGCAGCGGGAAGTCGAGCAGGCGGCGAGGCTCGCCCACGCCCATGACTTCATCATGCAGCTCGAGGACCACCGGGGACGGCGGGGCTACGACGCACATGTAGGCGAGCGGGGCGTGAAGCTCTCCGGCGGCCAGCGGCAGCGCATCGCCATCGCCCGGGTGATCCTGAAGGACGCCCCGATCCTCGTCCTGGACGAGGCGACCTCGGCCCTGGATTCGGAGGTGGAGGGCGCGATCCAGGAATCGCTCTCGACCCTCATGGAGGGCAAGACCGTGATCGCCATCGCCCATCGGCTGTCGACGATCGCGGCCCTGGACCGCCTCGTCGTCATCGATCGCGGGCGCATCGTCGAGGAGGGGAGCCACAGGGAGCTCCTCGCCCGGGGCGGCCTCTATGCGCGGCTCTGGCGGCGCCAGTCCGGAGGCTTCCTGGGAGCCGACGAAACTGCGGCAAACTGAGCATTCCAGGCTGGAACATCTCCAATCCGGCTATGGACAGGCGGGCTTGACCGTGCCAAAGAGCCTGCGCGCGGCGACGCCCAGTCGCATTGCGCGCGCGTTGGCGCGTATGTTTGTTCCATTCAAGCATCGCGCCGGTGTCCGGGTTGCCGGAACATCTTCAAACGCGCGGTTCTCGTTTTTAACGGATGCTGGAGAGCCAAGTGGCCGAGACCACCACTCACGTCGCTGAGCCGACACGGCGCGATTTCCTCTTTATCGCCACGGGCGCGGCCGCTGCCGTCGGCGGTGCAACCCTGGTGTGGCCGTTCATCCAGTCCCTGGCGCCCGACGCGGCGACCGTGGCGGCCGGCGCACCGGTCGAGGTCGACCTGAGCCCCATCGCCGAAGGGCAGATCGTCAAGGTCTTCTGGCGCGGCAAGCTGATCTTCGTCCGTCACCGCACGGCGGAGGAGATCAAGGCGGCTCAGGACGTGAACGTCGCCACCCTGCGTGATCCCCAGCCCGACTCGGCCCGCGTGAAGCCGGACCATGCCCAGTGGCTGATCGTCTACGGCAACTGCACCCATCTGGGTTGCGTGCCGCTCGGCCAGCAGGGCGAGTACCATGGCTGGTTCTGCCCGTGCCACGGCTCGGTCTTCGACACCTCCGGCCGCGTCCGCGGCGGCCCGGCGCCGATCAACCTGCCGATCCCGCCCTACACCTTCACGTCCGACACGAAGATCGTGATCGGCCAAGAAGCCACGGCGTAATTTTCCCGCGACGATCACTGCGGTCAGGCGATACCCATGAGTCAGCACGCAACAACCTACGTCCCCAAGAGCGCCTTCGGTAAATGGTTCGAGAGCCGGCTGCCGATCGCCAGCCTCGTCCACTCGTCCTTCATCGCGTTCCCGGTCCCGCGGAACCTGACCTACTTCTGGACGTTCGGCGCCATCCTGGTGTTCATGCTCGTCGCGCAGATCGTGACCGGCGTGTTCCTGGCCATGTACTACACGCCGAACGCCGCCATGGCGTTCCAGTCCGTCGAGCACATCATGCGCGACGTGAACTACGGCTGGCTGCTGCGCTACCTGCACGCCAACGGCGCCTCGATGTTCTTCGTAGCGGTCTACATCCACATCTTCCGTAACTTCTACTACGGGTCCTACAAGGCGCCGCGCGAGGTCCTCTACATTCTCGGCGTCATCATCTTCCTGCTGATGATGGCCACCGCCTTCATGGGCTACGTGCTTCCCTGGGGCCAGATGAGCTTCTGGGGCGCCACCGTGATCACGAATCTCTTCTCGGCCATCCCGGTCGTCGGCGAAACCATCGTGAGCTTCCTCTGGGGCGGCTACTCGGTCGGCAACCCGACGCTCAACCGCTTCTTCTCCCTGCACTTCCTGCTGCCCTTCATGATCTTCGGCGTGGTGATCCTCCACGTCTGGGCGCTGCACGTGCCGGGCCAGAACAACCCGACCGGCATCCCGATCAAGTCGGGCAAGGACGCGGTTCCGTTCACCCCCTACGCCACGATCAAGGACATCTTCGCGGTTGTCGTGTTCATGCTGTTCTTCGGCTACTGGGTTTTCTACATGCCGAACTACCTCGGCCATGCGGACAACTACATCCCGGCCAACCCGGCCGTGACGCCGTCGCACATCGTGCCCGAATGGTACTTCCTGCCGTTCTACGCGATCCTCCGCGCGATTCCGGACAAGCTCGGCGGCGTCATCGCCATGTTCTCGGCCATCGCCGTGTGGTTCCTGATGCCGTGGCTCGACACCTCCAAGGTCCGTTCGACTGCCTACCGTCCGCTCTACAAGCAGTTCTTCTGGGTCTTCGTCGCCGTCTGCGTCCTGCTCGGCTGGCTCGGCTCGAAGCCTGCGGAGGGCTGGTACGTGGTCGTCTCGCAGATCGCCACCGCGTACTACTTCATCCACTTCCTGGTGATCCTGCCGGTGCTCGGCTTCGTCGAGCGTCCCCTGCCGCTGCCGAACTCGATCCTCGAGTCCGTGATGGGCGTGCAGAAGGGCGGCGCGGGCATGCCGGCCGGCGCCAATGCCGAGCCGCAGTCCAAGGGCTGAAGCGAGCGTTGAGGAACAAGAACATGATGAAGCGTACCCTTCTCATCGCCGCGGCCCTCCTCGGCCTTTCGGCTCCCGCTTATGCTGCCGGCGAGACCCCGGTCCCGCCGCAGCTCAAGTGGAGCTTCCAGGGCCCCTTCGGGAAGTTCGACCGGGCCCAGCTCCAGCGCGGCTTCAAGGTCTACCGTGAGGTCTGCGCCTCCTGCCACGGCCTGAGCTACGTGGCGTTCCGCAACCTGTCGCAGCCCGGCGGCCCGGAATTCTCCGAGGCGCAGGTCCGCGCGCTGGCGGCCGAGTACAAGATCCAGGACGGCCCGAACGAGGCCGGCGACATGTTCGAGCGCCCCGGCCGTCCGGCCGACCGCTTCCCGTCGCCGTTCCCGAACGAGAACGCCGCCGCGGCGGCGAACGGCGGCAAGGCTCCTCCGGACCTGTCCCTGATGGCGAAGGCGCGCACCTACGAGCGCGGCTTCCCGTGGTTCATCCTCGACGTGTTCCGCCAGTATTCCGAGAACGGCGCCGACTACGTGACGGCGCTGCTCCACGGCTACGAGGAGGCTCCGGCGGGCTTCACGGTGCCGGAGGGTGGTCACTACAACCACTACTATCCGGGCCACGTGATCGCGATGCCGAAGCCGCTGAGCGACGGCCAGGTCGAGTACCCGAAGAACGAGGCCGGCCAGCCGCAGGCGCCCGAGACCGTGGACCAGTATGCCCGCGACGTCACGGCCTTCCTGACCTGGACGGCGGAACCCCACCTCGAGGCCCGCAAGCGCCTTGGCTTCCAGGTGATGCTGTTCCTCCTCGTCCTGTCGGTCCTGCTCTACTTCACCAAGAAGAAGATCTGGGCCCGGGTCGGGGGCGAGGTCGAGGGTCATGCGACCCCGCCCATGACGCACAATCCCTGACGATCTCCGAAAGGCCCCGGTTTCCGGGGCCTTTTCTTTTGGGAAAAGCCGCGGCAAGACGCTTGAGGGACCAGCGTCCCGGCCCAGACAGCGGAGCGCCCGTGGATTCCCTCCTTCCGATCGTCGACACCCTCTACGAAAAGCCCTGCCTCGCCGTTCACGTGCAGCCGCATCTCGACAGGGACGCTCAGGCCGGCCTTCGCGTTCTTCAGCAGGCGGCCGTCTCCCACTGGCCCGAGGCCTTCCACGAGGCGCCGCCTCAGGCGTTCCACGTCACCATCTATCCGCTGGTTCCAACCACGGAGGGCTTCGACAAGGAGGCCTACTGGAGCCGCATCGCGGAGCCGACCCTCGGGCTCGTCGAGGAACTCTGCGCCGGGGCGATGCCCCTCGACCTCAGGTTCCACAGGCTGAAGGTCACTCCCGTCGGGGTGATCGCCGTGGCGGAGGACGCAAGCGGCCTCGTTGACCGGATCCGGAGGCGGATCCTTGAAAGCGTTCCGCCCCCGCCGGGCCTTGAGCACCGGCATTACGACCTCGTCCACACCACCCTGGCGCGGTTCGCGGATGCCCGTCCGGTGCCGGCGGAGGTGGTGCGGCGGATCGAGGCCGAACCGGTCGACTTTCCCGTTCGGGTCGAGCGCCTCAAGATCTTCCGCGAAACGATCTTTCCCTGCATCGTCGGCGAGGAGCTGGCTGGCTTTCCTCTGGGGCCGCGTCCGCAGGGCGGCCCGCAACGGGCCTAATCCCGACGCGACATGGGGCGCCCGGACGTTCTCGGCTAGAATTCGGTCGGTGTTCGGGATGCCCACATGGCGGAGGACAGATCCAAGTCGAGCGAGGCTGCTCCCGAGGTCGCCCGGATCGACTCCACGTTCCGGAACGGCTCGCTCACGGCCATCGGGGTCGTGGTCGGCTTCTCCCTGGGTTTCCTGAGCCGCTGGGCAGGCCTCCCGGGCGACTGGTCACGCTCCGACCTGCTGGCGGTCTTCGCCATCACGATCGGGATCGTGCTGCAGATCAAGGCGCTGGCGGACCTCCTCTCCGTGAAATCCCTCATCCTCAGCCGCTACAACCGCGCGATCCGCATCTTCCTGGCGGGGTTGATCCTCGTGGCAGTCGGAACCGGAGCCGCCATCTTCGCCGATCTCATGGGCTTCGGCGGCATCGCGCTCGGGACCTGAGAATTCACCGGTCCGAAAGAGCTTGCCGCAACCCTTGAAGGGAGCCTAACTCTTCCCACACCCGATCGCCATGGGCCGTCTTGGCAAGGTTATGGCTGCGCCCTTAGGAAGAACCGGGCGACGTTCATTCGATCCCGTGACGTGAGGTTGGCGATGGCGAAGGCAGTCTTGGGAATCATCGGCGGGTCGGGCATCTATGACCTGCCGGGCCTCGAGGATGTGCGCGAGGAGCGCATCGCATCGCCCTGGGGCGAACCGTCGGACGCCCTGCGGTTCGGGCGCATCGGCGCAACCGAGGTGGTCTTCCTGCCGCGTCACGGTCGTGGGCACCGCTACTCGCCGTCCGACATCAATTACCGGGCCAATATCGACGTCCTGAAGCGGGCCGGCGTCACAGACCTGATCTCGGTTTCCGCCTGCGGCTCGTTCAAGGTCGAGTATTATCCGGGCTTCTTCGTCCTCGTGGATCAGTTCGTCGACCGGACCCTCCGGCGCGAGAGCTCGTTCTTCGGCCGGGGCTGCGTCGCCCACGTGCCCATGGCGCATCCCGTCGGTCCGGTCCTGCGGCAACGCATCGCCGATGCGGCGGTGGCTGAGAATATCCCGTTCAGCCTCGGCGGCACATACGTGTGCATCGAGGGGCCGCAATTCTCCACCTATGCGGAGTCGATCACCTACCAGAGCCACGGCTACGACGTGATCGGCATGACGGCCATGCCGGAGGCCAAGCTCGCTCGCGAGGCGGAGATCACCTATGCGACCATCGCGATGGTGACGGATTACGACTGCTGGCATCCGGAGCATGACGAGGTCGACGTTGCTTCCGTCGTCGCCGTCGCGCAGCAGAACGCCCGCAAGGTCGCGGGCCTCATCGCCCGCATCGCGCGCGACTTTCCGGCCGAGCGCGAGCCGTGCCCACGCGGCTCCGACCGCGCCCTCGCCGGCGCCAGCCTGGCGGCGCC
>JAFAAP010000145.1 GCA_023426505.1 Pseudomonadota bacterium | reverse complement strand
GACATCGTTGAGGCGGCCAAGGCCGCGGCCGCCCACGACTTCATCATGCGGATGCCCCAGGGCTACGACACCGTCGTCGGGCCCGGCGGCGGGCGGCTGTCGGGGGGTGAGCGCCAGCGGGTATCGCTGGCCCGCGCCTTCCTCAAGGATGCGCCGATCCTGCTCCTCGACGAGGCGACGAGCGCCCTCGATTCGGAATCCGAGCGGCTGGTCCAGGACGCGATCCGGCGCCTCATGCGCGGGCGCACGACGCTCGTCATCGCCCACCGGCTCTCGACCGTACGCGACGCGGACAGGATCGTCGTGATGGAGGCGGGCCGCGTCGTCGAGACGGGCCCGCACGAGGCGCTGATCGGGAAGGGCGGAACCTACGCCCGCCTGCACCGACTGCAGCTGTCGGACGACGGGGAACCGGCCATTGCCGGTGCGAGGTAAGGATTCGCCCCGCGACAATTCCCGTCCTCATCCTGAGGAGCCGCGTAAGCGGCGTCTCGAAGGATGCTTTCAGAGAGCACTGGAGACGCCCCGCCCTTCGAGACGGTCACTCACGTGACCTCCTCAGGGTGAGGCTGTGGGGACGCCTGCCCGCCGAATGATCCGCGATGGTGCTGCCCGCTACTCCCGCCGCATGATGCGGTCGACGAGGATGTTCGACCAGAAGCCGGGCCTGAAGCTCCGCTCCAGCGTCTCGGGGTCGTAGGTGGTCTCGAGCCAGGTCAGGAAGGACATGCCCCTGGCCTCGCCCTCGCGGCGGTAGAGGTCGAAGAAGGCGTCGAGGATGCCGGTCTTCGAGAAGCGGAAATGGCCGTAGCGCACCGAGAGCTGGCGCTGGGCCTCGTCGACGCTGCGGCCCTCGTGGACGATGAGGTACAGGGCGGCCACGAAGCCGGCCCGGTCGGCTCCCGACTTGCAGTGCATGACGGCCGGGTACTCGATCTTCTCGAAGAACGCCGCCGCCTGGAGCAGGGTGTCCCGGTCCGGAGCCCCGCGGGAGCGCACCACGAACTCGGTCAGGTGGATGCCGAGCCGCTCGCAGGCGTCCTTCTGGAGCTGCCAGGAGCCGTGCTCGCGCCCGCCGCGCAGGTTGACGATGGTGCGGACCCCCTCGGCCTTCAGCCGCGCGATCTGGTGCGGGGCCGGTTGGGCCGAGCGCCAGAGGCGCTCCGAGACCCGGTGCTTGTTGAGGTAGATCAGCCGGAAGACCCCGTGGTCGACCAGGAGCATGTTGGCCCAGGCGCGCAGGCGGCCGATCCCGCCCTCCAGGGGTCTGTCCCAGCGGGCGATCCGGGCCATGCGCCGGGCATAGCGGATTTCAGGCTTGAGGAACCTGTTGAACACGTCGATCCGATTGCGAGGTCTGCAGAAAATACGGAAATCGGGGCGTTGCGGCCCCGAAGCCGCCCCTTATTCCCGAAGCCGGCCGATTAATCAACGCTCCCGCCCCCACGCCTACGCCGCAGCCGGTCCCGAACCGGCCCGACGCCGCGATTTGCCTCACGGGAACGCTTAACCAGACGGAATCGTATCAGTTGCCGCCCTGCGGCCGGTCGTGTAAGGGGTGCGTTTCGATACAACCCTCCTTGACGACAAGAGCGGCCGGGGTTCGGG
This sequence comes from Pseudomonadota bacterium, assembly GCA_023426505.1. Taxonomy (GTDB): domain Bacteria; phylum Pseudomonadota; class Alphaproteobacteria; order Rhizobiales; family Beijerinckiaceae; genus Microvirga. The sequence continues at coordinate 72,458 of JAFAAP010000145.1, read as the reverse complement.
CCCATCGAGGCCCGGCGGTGCGCATCGTCGAGACACAGCATTGCAGGAGAGCGGCGCCATGTCGTCCACCTATGAGACCGTCGCCGGCATCATTTCCGAGACCGCCGACATTCCGCGCGAGCAGATCACGCCGGAAAGCCACGCCATCGACGACCTGGGCATCGACTCGCTCGCCTTCCTGGACATCGCCTTCGCGATCGACAAGGCCTTCGGCATCAAGCTGCCGCTCGAGCAGTGGACGCAGGAGGTCAACGAGGGCAAGGCTCCGGCCGAGGAGTACTTCGTGCTCAAGAACCTCGTGGCCCGGATCGACGCCCTGGTGGCCGCGAAGAACGCATAAAGAGACTTGGACGATCCGGCGCGCCGGCCCCCGGGCCGGTTCGGAGAGGCGATCCGCAAGGCTCTGCGGAGATCGGCCCGCTTCCCCGGCCCGGCCGGACATGAACTGGGAATGGCCTGAAGGTTCCGGATGCGCCTCGAATACTTTGAAATGATCGACCGGGTGACGGTCCTCGACCGCGAGACCAAGCGCATCGAGGCCCAATCCACCGTGCCCCAGGAAAGCCCGGTTTTCGAAGGGCATTTCCCGGGCCACCCCCTGGTGCCCGGCGTCCTCCTCACCGAGACCATGGCCCAGGCCTCCGGCTACCTCGTGCTCGGCCTGATGAACTTCACCCACATGCCGTTCCTCATGGCGGTCGACAAGGCGCGCTTCCGCACCTTCGTCGGGCCCGGCACGGTCCTGACCGTCTCGGCCCAGCTCGAGCACGAGGGCTCGGGCTATGCGGTCACAAAGGCGAGGATCGCCGTCGAGGGCAAGGCGATCTGCGACGCGGAGCTGCGGTTCCGCATCATGCCCTTCCCCGAAGGCATGGACCAGCTGATGCGCGCCCAGGGGCGCCGCATCGGGCTTCTGACGGAGAACGCCGATGCGTGACGTGGTGGTGACCGGGATCGGTCTCGTGTCGAGCCTCGGCGAGGGCGCCGAGGCCCATCTGGCGGCGCTCTCCGGCAAAGCCGCCCCGCGGGTCGACGCCGAGACCTTTGCGCCTTATCCGATCCATCCGGCGGTGGCGCTCGACTGGGACCGGCAGATCGCCAAGAAGTCCGACCAGCGGCAGATGGAGGCCTGGCAGAAGCTCGGCTGCTATGCGGCCGGCCTCGCCCTCGAAGCGGCCGGCGCCAAGGACGACGCCGCCCTGAAGGGCCGCATGCACCTGATCGTGGCGGCCGGCGGCGGCGAGCGCGATTACGCGGTCGATGGCCAGATCCTCACGGGCCTTCGCACGGCCGGGAACCCGGGCGTGTTCCTCAACGAGCGCCTCATGGGCGACCTGCGCCCGACCCTGTTCCTGGCGCAGCTCTCCAACCTGCTCGCCGGCAACATCTCGATCGTGCACGGCGTCACCGGCGCGTCCCGCACCTTCATGGGCGAGGAATCGAGCGGCGTGGACGCGATCCGCATCGCCCGGGAGCGCATCGCCTCGGGCCAGAACGACATTTTCCTCGTCGGCGGCGCCTACAACGCCGAGCGCCCCGACGTGCTGCTGATCTACGAGATGGGCGGCTTCCTCTGGAAGCATCCGTTCCAGCCGGTGCGCGAGCGCGCCCCGGAGGGCGGCGGCATGATCCTCGGCAGCGGCGCCTGCTTCCTGGTGCTCGAATCCCGCGAGCACGCGGCCGCCCGCGGCGCGACGCCGCTCGCGACCCTCGCGGGCATCACGTCCGACCGCAGCCGGCGCAAGCCCGGCAGCGTCGGTCAGGCGCTTCGGGCGCAGGCGGACCGGCTCGGCGCCCGTCCGGACGTGGTCCTGTCCGGCGCCACCGGCGTGACGGGTATCACCGAGGACGAGCAGGCGGCGCTCGCGGCGCTCGCGCCGAACGCGGCGATCCACGCCACGGGCGATCTCGTCGGCCACACCATGGAGGCGCAGGCGCCGATCGGGGTGGCGCTTGCGGCGGCCCTCATCGCCGACAACAAGGCGAACGAGGCGCTCGTCACCTCCGTCGGCCACTGGCGCGGCGAAGGCGCCGTGCGGCTCACCAAGGTTTCCTAAAGGAGCAGACGCCATGACGCTTCGCGACAAACAGGGCCGTCCGCTCGTGGCCGTCACCGGCATGGGCACGGTCACGTCCCTCGGGCAGGGCAAGGAGGACACCTGGGCGGCGCTGACCGCCGGCAAGTCCGGCATCCGCCGCATCAGCCGCTTTCCGACGGAGGGCCTGCGCACCACCATCGCGGGCACCATCGACAGCGTCGCGGTCGAGCCCTTCTGCGCCCCCATGCTGTCCGAGCGGCTGGCGATGCTCGCCGCCGAGGAGGCGATCGGGCAGGCCGGGCTGTCGCCGGACGATTTTCCCGGCGCGCTCTTCATCGCGGTGCCGCCGGTCGAGATGGAATGGCCGCAGCGCGAGGCGCTCGCCAAGGCGTCCGGCGAAACCGGCGAGGTCACCTACAAGGACCTCCTGAGGGCGGCCTCGACCGGCCAGTTCAAGCCCTGGCACGACCTGTTCATCTTCGGCACGGTGGCCGACCGGGTCGCCGACCGCTTCGGCACGCGGGGCTCGCCGATCTCGCTCTCCACCGCCTGCTCGTCGGGCGCCACCGCGATCCAGCTCGGCGTCGAGGCGATCCGCCGGGGCGAGGCCGAGGCCGCGCTCTGCATCGGCACCGACGGCTCGGTGAACCCCGAATCGCTCATCCGCTTCTCGCTCCTCTCCGCGCTCTCGACCCAGAACGAGGTTCCGCAAGGCGCCTCGAAGCCTTTCTCCAAAAACCGCGACGGCTTCGTCATGGGCGAGGGCGGGGCGGCGCTCGTGCTGGAGAACGCAGAGACCGCGAAAGCCCGCGGCGCCAGGATCCTCGGCTACGTGCTCGGCTGCGGCGAGAAGGGCGACGGCTTCCATCGCACCCGCTCCAGCCCGGACGGCATGCCGGCCATCACGGCGATCCGCGAGGCGCTGGCCGATGCGGGCCTCGAACCCGACGACATCGGCTACATCAACGCCCACGGCACCTCGACGCCGGAGAACGACAAGATGGAGGCCATGAGCTGCACCGCCGTGTTTGGCGAGCGCATGGGCAGCCTGCCGATCTCGTCCAACAAGTCGATGATCGGCCACACCCTGACCGCCGCCGGCGCCGTCGAGGCGGTCATGTCCCTGCTCACCCTCGCCCAGGGGCGCCTGCCGCCCACGATCAACTACGCGGTGCCGGACCCGACGATCCCGCTCGACGTGGTGCCGAACGTGGCCCGCGACGCGTCGGTCGATTTCGTGCTCTCCAACTCCTTTGGGTTCGGCGGCCAGAACACCTGCCTGGTGTTCGGGTCCGAGCCCAAGTAACCGGAGCAAACCATGACCCGCATTCTTGTCACCGGTGGCGGCAAAGGCGTCGGCGCCGCCATCGTGCGGGCGCTGGCGGCCGCCGGCCACGACGTGGACTTCACCTACCGCTCCTCCGGCGACGCCGCCCTGGCGCTTGCCGACGAGCTGATGGGCGCCCATCCTGGCCGCGCCATCAAGGCGCATGCCCTCGACCTCGCCGACAAGGCGGCCCTGGAAGCCTTCTGCGAGGCCATCGAGGGGGAGAGCTTCTTCGGCCTCGTGCACAATGCCGGCCAGCCCTACGACGCCCTCGCGGCCATGATGCAGCAGGACAAGGCTGAGGCCGCCATGCAGGTGAACTTCTGGTCGCTGACCCGCATCGCCAAGGCGCTCATGCGCGGCATGATCCGCCAGAAGGCCGGCCGCATCGTCGCCATCGGCTCCGTGGCGGCGCTCCAGGGCAATCCCGGCAACGCGGCCTACGCGGCTTCCAAGGGCGCGTTGATCTCCTATTGCCGCACGCTCTCCGTCGAGACCGCCAAGCGCGGCGTCACTGTCAACGTGATCGCCCCGGGATTCATCGACACGGACATGATGGCGCCATATGCCGCCTATCGCGAGAGCATGGAAAAGCAGATTCCCGCCGGGCGCTTCGCGAAGCCGGAGGAGATCGCAGGGCTCGCGGCCTTCCTCATGAGCGAGCCCGCCGCCTACATCACCGGCACGGTGCTGCCCATCGACGGCGGCCTGACGTCGATGCTGGGCGTGCACCGGTAGGACTCCGCCATCCCCGGCGCGCCGCGGGTGCGGGAAGGGGATGGCACCCAGGTGCTTGTCATCCGCGGCTCCGCCCGTTAAGCCGCCGCGAAACGGTTTCTTTCGTCATGGCCGGGCTCGTCCCGGCCATCCACGTCTTGGCTCACCCGAGAATGGATCCCCGAATGGATGGGGGTGACGCCGACCATAGGTATCGACATGCGCTCCCTTCAGCTCTTCGGCGACCGTGACCTGCGCCTGACCGAGATGGACCCTCCGCCGCCTCCGGGTGCGGGCGAGGTCCAGATCCGGGTGCGGGCGCTCGCCCTCAACTATCTCGATGTCTGGGGCTTCCGCGGCATGGCCTTCGCCAAACGCAAGATGCCCCAGGCCGTGGGCGTCGAAGCGTCCGGCGAGGTCGCGGCGGTCGGCGAAGGCGTGACCCGGTTCAAGGCGGGCGATCCGGTCACGATGTACGGGGCCGAGACCTGCGGCCACTGCGGCGCCTGCCGGAAGGGCTGGGACAATCTCTGCGAGAACGTCGCCGGCATCATGGGCTTCCACATCGACGGCTTCGCCCGCGAATTCATCAACCGGCCCGAGCGCCTCGTGATCCCGGTGCCGAAAGGCGTCACCTTCGAGCAGGCGGCCTGCGCGCCGATCGGCTTCGGCACCGTGCAGCACATGCTGTTCGACAACGCGAAGCTCGAGCCCGGCGAGTCGATCCTGGTCCATGCCGGGGGATCGGGCATCGGCACGGCCGCGATCAAGATGGCCAAGGCGATCGGCTGCACGGTCTACACGACGGTCGGCGACGACGAGAAGGGCGAGAAGGCGAAGGCGCTCGGCGCCGATCACGTCATCAACTACCGCACCGAGCGCTTCGAGGGCGAGGTCCGCCGCCTCACTAAGCGCAAAGGGGTCGACGTGGTGTTCGAGCATGTGGGCGCCGACACCTGGAACGGCTCCCTCCTCTGCCTCAAGCGCGGCGGGCGCCTCGTCACCTGCGGCTCGACCTCGGGCGTCTCCACCACCATGAACCTGATGCAGCTCTTCCAGCAGCAGTACCGGATCTTCGGCTCCTTCGGCTGCCGGATCGAGAACATCTCCCAGTCGCTCGACAAGATGGCCCAGGGCATGACCCCGGTGATCGATGCCGTCTTCCCGCTCGACGAGTTCCGACAAGGTCTGGAACGGCTCGAGGGCCGCAAGGTCTTCGGCAAGGTCGTCATCACGTTCTGACATCGTCCGAACGACACGCCGCCGCGCGGGCGGGCCTTGACGGCGGGGACGAGTCGCGAAAAAGACCCGTCTCCCGTTGCAAAAGGCTTCCCACGCCAGGATCGATTTCGTGGTTCACGCTTCCAAACGTCCCCGCAGCCTCGTCTCGCGCCTGACCGAAACCCTCATGGTCGGGGTCGTGCGCGGCGTCTTCGCCCTGGCGCGGGCCCTCGGCCCAGAGCGCTCGGCCGCGGTCGGGGCGGCGCTCACCCGCACGATCGGGCCGTGGCTTCCGGCGCACAGGACGGCGCTGTCCAACATCCGGGCGGTCTATCCGGACATGCCCGAGAAGGACGTGAAGGCGCTGGCGCTCTCCGCCTGGGACAATCTGGGGCGCGTCGGGGGCGAGTACCCGCATCTCGGCCGGCTTTTCGACTTCGATCCCGACAGCTCCGCGCCGGGCCGCACCGAGGTGGACGGCATCGACCACTTCCTGGCCCTGCGCGACGACGGCCGGCCCGGCATCATCTTCTCGGCCCATCTCGCCAACTGGGAGCTGCCGGCGATCTGCGCGGCCCGGTTCGGGCTCGACACGACGGCGGTCTTCCGCGCTCCCAACGATCCGGCCGTGGCCCGGGTCCTGCACGAGATCCGCAGCGAGACCAGGGGCGGGCTCGAGGCCGCCCGCCAGGGAGCGGCCTTCGCCATGCAGGGCGCGCTGGAGAAGGGCGGGCATCTGGGCATGCTCATCGACCAGCATTTCACCCGCGGTGTCGTGGTCAACTTCATGGGACGCCCGGCCCTCGTGAACCCGATCCTCGGCAAGTTCGCGCGCCGCTTCGACTGCCCGGTCCACGGGGTGCGGGTGATCCGGCTGCCGAATCACCGGTTCCGGCTCCAGCTCACGCCGCCCCTCAACCTGCCGCGGGATCCGGATGGCCAGATCGACGTTCAAGGAGCGATGCAGGAGATGACGTCGGTGGTCGAGAGCTGGGTGCGCGAACATCCGGAGCAATGGCTCTGGATGCACCGCCGCTGGCGCGTCCCTGCGACCGGTCAAGGCCAGCCGGCGCTCAAGGTAAAGTGAGTTTCCCTCGAGGCCGGTTTCGTGTTCGATGGCAGGCATCATGGTGTCACGATCGAAACTGTTCTCTGCGGCCGTCCTCTTCGCTGCGTTTCTGCAGCCGGCCCAGGCCGATCCGCCCCGTGCGGTCGTCGAGCTCTTCACGAGCCAGGGCTGCTCCTCCTGCCCGCCGGCCGATGCGGTCCTGGCGGAGCTCGCCCGCGAGCCGGACATCGTCGCCCTGTCGTTCCCGGTGAACTACTGGGACTATCTCGGCTGGAAGGACACCCTGGCGCATAAGTCCTTCACGGAGCGCCAGAAGGCCTACGCGCATGCCCGCAGCGACCGGCAGGTCTACACGCCCCAGATGATCATCAACGGCACCAAGCCCTGCATCGGGTCCGACCGGACCCGGGTCGAGGCCTCGATCCGCGATGCCACCGGCACCCAGGCGAAGCTGCCGCTCGACGTGAACCTCGACGAGAACGACGGCAGCGTCGTGATCAATGTCCGCGAGACCGACATGGCCGACATGCGCGCCGCCGATGTCTGGGTGCTGCCGGTCCTGCGCGAGCACACGGTGCCGATCGAGCGCGGCGAGAACCGGGGCAAGACGGTCACCTACGCCAACGTGGTGCGCGGCCTGAAGCGCGTCGGCGAATGGCGGGGCGGATCGGCCCGGTTCGAGGTGCCCCTGGAGGCCGCCCGCGGCGGCGCCGACGGCTACGTGGTGCTCCTCCAGACGTCCGACGAGTCCCGGCCGGGCGTGATCCTCGGAGCCGCCCGGAGCGCGAGCCTCCGGTAACCCGCCTTCACAGCAGGATCACCCGGTTCGGCAGCTCGTCGGTGTCGTCGAAGCGCGCGGGTGCGTGCCGGGCCATGATGGCGCCCGCTTCCCCGATGGCGGTCACGAGCCCGTCGGCCAGCCGACCTTCCCGGATCTCGCCCGTGAGCTTCGCGATGATGTCGTGCCAGACCTCCGGCCCGACCCGGTCCGCGATCCCCGAATCGGCCAGGATCTCCGCGTGGTGCTCGGCCAGCGCCACGTAGATCAGGATGCCGGTCTTGTCCCGGGTGCGGGTGAGCCCACGGCTCAAGAACTCCCGCGCCGCGGCCTCGTGGACCTGGGCGCGCTTCACGGCCGCCGGCACCAGGGCGAAGCGCAGGGCCGGCCAGGACAGGAGCAGGGCGAACGCCAGCGCCGCCAGCAGCTGCGCCTGGAAGATGCGCGCGGGCGGAAGGTCGGTGAACCAGATCAGCGGCCAAGGCACCGCGAGGGCGGCCAGCAGCGCCCAGAGAAGCGGAACGGACCGGTAGTGGTTGGCCTGCCCGGCCACCACCACCACGAGCTCGCCCGCGCTCTGGTCCTCCACGTCCCGGATGGCGCTTTCCAGCCGCCCGTGATCCTCTGCAGAGATCATCCTACCAGCTCCCCGAGGCGCCGCCGCCGCCGGACGACCCGCCTCCTCCCGAGAAGCCGCCGCCGGAAAAGCCGCCTCCGCCCGATCCGCCCGACCATCCGCCGCCCCAGCCTCCGCCTGTGGGGAAGATCCAGGGGCCGCCCCGCCGCACCCGCCTGGCGCCGCGCGGGCCGCCGCCGCTCATCATGCGCGAGATCACTATGAACAGGATCAGCATGATGACGAAGGCCACCACGGGATCGATGGCGCTGGTCTCGTCCTCGCGGACTTTCGCCCGGCGGTGCCATTCCTCGGCGTCGCCGGTCAGGATCGACAGCATGGCGTCGACGCCCGCGTCGATGCCGCCGGCGAAATTGCCCTTCTGGAACTGCGGCGCGACCGCCGTGGTGATGATCACCTTGGACAGGGCGTCGGTGAGCGCGCCTTCGAGCCCGTAGCCGACCTCGATGCGCACCTTGCGCTCGTTCGGGGCGACGAGCAGGAGGGCGCCGTTGTTCTTGTCGGCCTGGCCGAGCTTCCACTGCCGGAACAGGCGGTTGCCGTAATCCTCGATGGTCAGCCCGTCGAGGGACCGCACGGTCGCGACCACCACCTGGTCGGTGGTCTTGTCCTCGTGCGCCTTGAGCTTCGCGTCGAGCGCCGCGCGCTCGTCCGGCGTCAGCAGGCCCGCCGCATCCACGACGCGGCCGGTGAGGGGCGGGAAGGACTGGGCGAGGGCTGCGACGGGGAGGAGGACGAGAAGCAGCAGGGCGAGGAGCGCCGTTCCCCACCTCTCCCCACGGGAGAGGTGAAGGGCAGGCTGACATCGGCGAGGGATCCTCAGAATTGCACCTGCGGCGGGCGGTCCGATCCGGCTGTCGCCGCGAAGGTCTCCATCGGCTTCGCGTCGGGATACACGATGGAGGCGATCCAGCGGCCGGGGATGGTGCGCAGCTCGGTGTTGTAGACCCGCACCGCCTCGATGTAGTCGCGCCGGGCGACCGCGATGCGGTTCTCGGTGCCTTCGAGCTGGGACTGCAGGGCCAGGAAGTTGGCGTTCGACTTTAGCTCGGGATACCGCTCGACCGTCGCGAGCAGGCGGCCGAGCGCTCCGGAAAGCTGGTTCTGCGCCTCCTGGAACTGGCGGAACTTCTCGGGGTCGGTCACGGTCGAGGCGTCGACCTGGATCTGGGTCGCCTTGGCGCGGGCCTCCGTCACCTGGGTCAGCACCTCGCGCTCCTGCTGGGCGAAGCCCTTCACGGTCTCGACCAGGTTCGGGATGAGGTCGGCGCGGCGCTGGTACTGATTCTGTACCTCGCTCCAGGCGGATTTCGCCCGCTCCTCGTAGGTCGGGACGTTGTTGATCCCGCAGGCGGAAAGCCCCAGGGCCAGGACCACGACCGTCAGGGCGGCACGAATCCGTGCGGGCGACAGCATTCCCATTCTCGTTCTCTCTACTCGGTTCGCGCTTCCTGGCTCCAACAAATGGCGCAAGCCCGGCATTTCAACAAGACGCATTTCACTGGCCCGTTGGAGGTGTCCGGGGTCTCGTTCGGCCACTGCCCCGACGGTAACTTTATGATGTTCCCGGCCGGGGCGTCGGCATCAATCCGGCGAACCTCGAGCTGGCGCTGTTCTCGGCCTGCGCGCTCAAGATCCTGGCGACATCGGCACGCTCATCGGCCGGACGGTCTAGGCCATCGTTCGGCCATCCCGCCGAATTGATCCCCTCACTCGAATGATACAAAGTATCAATGCTGGCTAGGGCAATCAGTCAGAGTTCCTCCCGAACTTCGGAAGCCGCATGGGGGCATGGGGCTTCCGCCTTTTTTGTTCAGGGGCGCTCGACCGCCTGAGCGGACCGGCCCGCGCTCTGACCGGCGATCGCCCAATAGACCAGGCCCGCCACCGCGCCCGTGAGGCCGAGCACGAGGCTCACATGCAGCTCGAGCGGCGAGCCGACCCGGGCGGCCCCGCGTAGGATCCACGGCACGGAGGCCGTCAGCACCCCCATAGCGGCCGTGTACCAGACGACGTTGCGAAGCCCCAGAACCTCGCTGATGATCGCCACCAGCAGGGGCGGCAGGACCAGGAGGGTGAAGACCAGCCTCCCGACCGCCAGGAACGCCTCCGTCACGATGGGCTCCGGGTCCTCGGCCGAGAAGACCGCGTCGACGAAGCTCCAGAACCCGACGAAGAGCGTGTCTCCCGTCAGACTCGCCATGACCGGGTCGATCATCGACGCGACCATCAGGAAGAAGCTGCTGGCGCCGATGGCGATGAGCAGCGCGAACGGGATGAGCAGAAGCCAGCGGATCATCAGGGTGCCTTGCGCCGGTCGCGGAGGGGCGTCGTCCGTGGCAGCCGGGAAGGCTTCCGCCAGAACTGGATTGCCATTCCATGAAACGGTGCCCGAGACAAGCGCGCCGACCGGCAGGACCTCCTCCTCACGCGGCCGCCTGGCGCGATCCCGTGGGCTTCGGACGCGGCCGGGGGGAAAGATCGATGGTCACGAGCTGTCCGGTTTTGGGATCGAGGATCGTCATGGCCGCCTCCATACGCATACTGTGCCAAGTGAACGCCCGAGCCGCCGGAACGGCTCATGCTCCGCCCCCGTCACCTTCCCGGGTGGTTAGCGCATCGTTACCGGCAAGCGCGGCCGCAATGGCGTTCCGGCGCCCGGGCCCTAATTCCTGTGGGAGGCTGCGGCATCCGTCACGGCTTCAACAAGGAAGGCGGCATGGCGATCGACTGGGCGCAACTCTTCACACCCGAGCATTCCCTGCTCGAGATCTTCGTGCGCGGCACGATCACCTATGTCGGGCTGTTCGCGATCCTGCGCTTCTTCCTGAAGCGCCAGTCGGGCGTCATCGGCATCGCCGACCTGCTCGTGATCGTGCTCATCGCGGACGCGTCCCAGAACGCCATGGCGGCCGAGTACAAGTCGATCACGGAAGGGGCGCTGCTCGTGCTCACCATCGTGTTCTGGAACTTCGCCCTCGACTGGCTAGGCTACCACTTCCCGTTCTTCCAGCGCTTCACGCGCCCGCCGCCGCTCATGCTCATCAAGGACGGGCAGCTGCTTCGCCGGAACATGCGCCAGGAGATGATCACCAAGGACGAGCTGCTGAGCCAGCTGCGCCAGCAGGGCATCGAGGACCCGGCCAGGGTCAAGAAAGCCTTCATCGAGGGGGACGGGCGCATCAGCATCATCTGCCACGACGGCGGCAACGTCGGCGGCCAGAAGGACGACCCGCGCGCGATCACGTAATCATGGAAGGCGGCGTCAGCACCCGCTGCAGATGCCCCGCGTGAGGGTCTTCATGCGCTTGTCCCGGGCCCGCTCCAGCGCCTCGGTCTTTTCCCGCGCCGCGTCGGCCATGGCGGCCGACTGCTCGCTCGTATAGGCACTCTTGGCTTCGGCCTTCGGAACCTGTGGATTGGCCGGCACGGGCCGCCCCTGCGCCTGGACGGCGGACGAGGCCGCGAGCAGGACGAGGGCGGACATGAGGGTCGGGACGCGCATGGGAGGACTCCGGCAGGAGGGATCGAGGTCTCCCGGCCGATGATAGGCCGGCACGGTGTCGATCCATCACGAAATTCGGGACACGCCGTGGCTCCGAAGGAGGGGCTTGACCTGCGTTCCAGGCGTAAATGCCCTATCGGGATATCCCTTCGTTCAGCCTCGGACGCAACGCAATGCGCCAGTAAATCCAGCCGCAGATGGCGCCGGAGAGCAGGCCCGCGAGAGGAAAGACTCTCAGATCATCGGGCTCGGCGCCGAACAGCAGCGTGAGAGACAGGCCGCCCAGGATAGCGCCGCTCAGAACGGCGTGGTGCTTCGCATGGAGGGCGAGGGCATTGAGCAGAAAGGCCAAAGCTCCGGCGGCGAAGAGGATGGGCAGGCCGAACACCGTAAGGCCAAGGGTGCCGATTACCAAAAACTTGAGGGAGTCGGTGAACTCGTCGAAGAGCGATGGGGCGCCGAAGACGATATTGGCGCCGCTCGATGCGCCTAACACGACCATCAGGTGGAAGATGAAGAACGAGGCCAGATAGGGAGCCGCAAGGCTTGCTGCGAGAACGCCCCTATGGTGCGCAGCATGATCGTCTCCGACATGACATCGGAGAACGATATCACGTTATATCTTTCCCAGGAAGCGGCCGCCCCTCGTTCGGGGCAGCGTTCGCCGGTTCGGATCCTACTCCCCGTCCCCCAGCGCGTAGACGCCTTCCGCGCCGATGCCCTGTTCCAGCATCAGGCGGGCGCGGGCGCGCAGCTTCTCGGTCTCGCTCTTGAGCTGTCCGCAGGCCGCCAGGATGTCGCGGCCGCGCGGGGTGCGCACGGGGGAGGCGTAGCCGGCCCGGAACACGATCTCCGAGAAGCGCTCGATCCGCTCCCAGTCCGAGCACTCGTATTTCGAGCCGGGCCAGGGGTTGAACGGGATCAGGTTGATCTTGGCCGGAATGCCCTTGAGCAGCCGCACCAGCTCGCGCGCGTCGGCGTCCGAGTCGTTCACGCCCTTCAGCATCACGTACTCGAAGGTGATACGACGCGCGTTCGACAGGCCGGGATAGGCCCGGCAGGCGTCGAGGAGTTGGCTGATGTCGTATTTGCGGTTGATCGGCACCAGCTCGTCGCGCAAGCCGTCCCGCACCGCGTGGAGCGAGATGGCCAGCATCGTGTTGGCTTCCGCGCCGAGCCGCTCCATCTGCGGCACGACGCCGGAGGTGGAGACCGTGATGCGGCGGCGGGACAGGGTCAGGCCTTCCCCGTCCGACATGACGTCGATGGCGGCGATCACGTTGTCTGGGTTGTAGAGCGGCTCGCCCATGCCCATGAACACGATGTTCGACACGAAGCGTCCGCCGTCCGTCGGCACGAAAGCGCCCTCGGGCGGCGTCGCGTCCGGCCAGTCGCCGATCATGTCGCGGGCGACGATGAGCTGCGCCACGATCTCGGCCGAGGTCAGGTTGCGCACCAGGCGTTGGGTGCCGGTGTGGCAGAACGAGCAGGTCAGCGTGCAGCCGACCTGGCTCGACACGCACAGGGTGCCGCGGTCGACCTCCGGGATGTAGACGCACTCGATCTCGGCGCCCTTGTCGAAGGGGCCGGTGGAGGGCATGCGGATCAGCCACTTGCGGGTGCCGTCCTTCGAGACCTGCTCGGACACGACCTCGGGGCGGGCGAGCGTATAGGCTTCGGCGAGCTTGGCCCTGAGGCCCTTGCCCACGTTGGTCATCTCGGAAAAATCGCGGGCGCCGCGGAAGTAGATCCAGTGCCAGAGCTGGGCGACGCGCATCTTGAGCTCGCGCTCCGGCACGCCGATGGCCTGGAGCGAGTCCTTCAGCTGGCCGCGGGTCAGGCCGACCAGGGAGGCGCCGCCGGGAGCGGCGCCTGCGCCCACGGTCAGCTCGGCGGTCTTTTCGATCGCCGCGCCGCCGGCTGCGCGCGCGGCATCGCTGACGGCCAGGGGGGCCGCATGAGGGTTGCGCTTGGCGATGTCGAGCACCGTCGCCATGGGAAAGCATGCCTTCGTTTGAGGGAACGAAGGGCTCATATAATACGATTGCGTCGGAAAAGTGAGGGGGCGGTTTCATTTTCCGCCACGGGAGAGGCGAAAGCCCTCCGGGCCCTACGGGTCAGCCCCACCGGACGATCCGGCGGGGCCGCCATCCGGTCCGGGCCGGACCTATTTCTTGAGCGCGTCCTTGGCGCTGCCCATGGCATTCTGGACCTTGCCCTTGGCCTGATCCATCTTGCCTTCCGTCTGCAGCTTGGTGTCGCCCGTCATGTCGCCGGCGGCTTGCTTCATCTTGCCGCCCATGCGGGTGGCGGCACCTTTGGCACGATCTTTGTCCATGGCTCCCTCCTGGGAGAACGGACGCGTGGAAGCGTCCAGGGAGACAACGGAACCCGGGCCGCGCCCGTTCCCGTGACATGGCCGCGCATCATGGGCCGGCGGGGACGAGGAGCCCGATCCCGGTTCGGGGCGCGGCATCGGTGCGGCGATGCTGAAACCGGTCAGCCATCCTGATCCGGAACGCGGCCAACGGCTCGACGTTGATTCGGGTGAAAAGGAGGCCGGACGTCGTCCCGTAATGCCGGCTTCCCGTGGGAGAACCGCAATGGTCAATGCACCCTCGTCCCCCGGCAAGCCTGCTTCCGGCGAAGCGGCGAGTCAGTCGGCGAACTGCCCTCCTGATAACGATCTGCCCGAGAACTCGAAGGAGAATCTCGACGCCAAGCTCGACCACGCGATCGAGGAAACCTTCCCGACCAGCGATCCTGTCTCGGTCAGCGTCACCAAGGGCACGGCGATCGATTATGATCAGCAGGGACGGCCCATAGAGCCCGGCGGCCGCCAAGCCTCAGGCGGACAGGGAGCGGCCGAGGATCTGCTCGGTCAGGCTCAGGAGAAGTTGCGGGATGCGGCCGAGAACGTCTCGGGCATGGCTCGCGACGCCTACGACCGGGGCCGGCACTACGTGCGTCAGACGGCGGAGCGCTACCCGGAGGCCGAGCGCCTGTACCGGCAGGGCCGGCATGCCGTCAGCGACCGGGTGACGGAGAGTCCCTGGCTCGCGATCCTCGCCGCAGGAGCGGCCGGCTACCTGCTCGCCTGGCTCATTCACGGCGGATCGGGCGACCGGCGGTCGCGCGTACCGGATTATGCGAGGACCGGACGGGGCTACAGGCCTGATCGGCGCTGACGCCCGGTCACCCCGGTCCCTGGGGCGGGATCGGGCAAGACTCCTGGGTATGACCCTGGCCGGGCTTTCGGCAGAGGAGAAAGCAATGGTTCAATCAGACACGACGGCCCGTACGGGCGCTCAGGGCGCGATGACGGGCAAGCCCTTGATCGAAAGCGACCGGGTGGAAGGCACCGCCGTCTATGACCCGCGAGGCAACCATCTCGGATCGATCAAACGGCTGATGATCGAGAAGATCAGCGGCAAGGTCGCCTATGCGGTGATGAGCTTCGGTGGCTTCCTGGGCATGGGTGAGGAAGAGCACACCATCCCCTGGAGCAAGCTCACCTACGACACCGGTCTCGGCGGCTATCGGACCGACATCACCGAGGAGCAGCTGCGCGGTGCGCCGAGCTTCTATCGCGACCGCGACGATTACGAATGGTCGGATCGGGAGCGCGAGCGCGAACTGCACGATTACTGGCGCGCGCCGTATTACTGGCCGATCTGACGGGCGCTGCTCGCGACCATCGCCAGAGCGAGCGGATCCAAGTGCATGGGAAGCAGGCGCGATGCCCCAGGATCCTGAAGCCTCACCGGTCGACAGCATTGTCGCCCTGGCTCACCAGATCGCCGACGCGTGTCCCTCCTGCGCCAGCCGCGCCTCGGAGATCATCATGTGGGCGAGCGAGATCCGGGAGCGGCGGCCCAGCCGGGAAGAATTAGCCGCCCTCGTCGACGCCGTCTGCGAGAATGATTTGTCCGAAGACCGCCGCAAGCTTCTCATAGACGGGCTGCGCGCGCTGGTTCGGTTCGCCGAGTAACGGCTCTCACGGGGAACGCGCCTCGTCGGATCGACGGGCGTTCGTCCCCGTTACGAGCACTCCTTGCGGGCGCGGTCGAGGGCCTGATTGAAGCCGCTCAGCGAATAGCGGTCGGTCAGCTGATTGCCGCGGGCGGACAGCGTCTTCACCACGACGCTCCCGCCCCTCGCCATGGTGGCGATGGCCTGGCTCTCCTCGGCCGGGTTCTTCAGCCAGGCATTGGTGTCCTTGGTCAGGAGCGCGTAGGACGCCCGACCGATCGCGGCCTCGGCGGCCCCGTTGTCCTTGGCGGCGAAGCCCAGCACCAGCGCGACCTCGTTCTTCACGTTCTCGGCCGGCCGGAACGACACGAACAGGTAGGCCGGATCGCGGTTGAGGTTCTTCGGGAGCCGGTCCTTGGGCTGGCTCAGGGCATAGCAGATCTTCGAGCGGCCGGTCTGGGCCGTGTAGACGTTCCAGTCCGCGTAGGACGCCAGAAGCGACGCGCCTCCCGGGCCCGTTGCAGGCGCCGCAGCGGCGGCTCCTGCAGCCGCACCCGCGGCCGCGCCAGCGCCGGCCTTCGTGGCGGTCGAGGCCTTGGACTTGGGATCGGGTTTCGCAGCCGTCGGCTTTGCGGCCGGTGCCGTCTTCTGCGCGGCAGGTTTGGCGGCTGGCGTGGAGCGCTGCCCCTGGGCGAGAGCGGCAGGCCCGGTTCCGATGATGAAGGCGGCGGAAATGATGCCCGCGGCAAGGCCGCGCTGGAGGAATGTGTCGATCATGGGGCGAGATATACGGCCGAGATGGTTAAGAACTCTTCACCATCTTGGGTAAGCAACCTCGGTCACAAAGACGATGCGTCGAATTGGCCGTGCTTCGGGAGATTCCCGGCTCAATCCGTCTTCAGCGCGTCCTTCGCCCTGGCCCGGTGCTCGTCCGTGATCGAGCCGGCCACCTGGGTGATGGCGGCGGCGAGCACCGCCGCGTCGTCCGCGAACCCGATCAGGGGCAGGAAGTCGGCGACCGCATCGGTCGGGAGCAGGAAATACGCGACGGCTCCGAGGAGCACGAGCCGGACCCGATTCGGGGTCGAGGGATCGGTGGCGCAGTAGAAGGCGGCCACCAGATCCTCCGCGAAGGGGATCTTTCCGCCCACGCGGCGGAGCTTGCCCCAGAACTTGCGCGTCAGGCCCTCCTCGTCGCGGAGTTCGGCGCGCATGGCCTCCACCTCGGCCTTGGTGAAAGGCTTCGTGAATGCGTCGCTCATGCCGTCGTGCTCCTTCGATAAACTCGCTTCGCCCTCGGGGCGGGATGGCTTAAACAGACCCCATCCTGAGGAGTGAGAAAACCCATGAAGCTCGACGAATCTATGGCAGCCGTCGTGACCGGCGCCGCCTCCGGCCTCGGCGAGGCCACCGCCCGCATGCTGGCCGCGCAGGGCGCGAAGGTCGCGATCCTCGACATGAACGCCGAGCGCGGCGGCGAGGTCGCCCGCGAGATCGGCGGGGTCTTCTGCCGGGCGGACGTGACCGACGAGGCGTCGATCGATGCGGCTCTCGCCCAGGCCCGGGCGGCCCACGGCATCGAGCGCATCCTCGTCAACTGCGCCGGCATCGCGCCGGGCAAGCGCACGGTCACCAAGAAGCGCGAGACCGGCGAGCTGATCGCGCACGATGTCGCGTCCTTTCGGCGCGCCGTCGAGATCAACCTCATCGGCACCTATGCGATGATTTCGAAATGCGCCGCCGCCATGGCCGGGCTCGACCCGGTCACCCCGGACGGCGGGCGCGGCGTGATCGTCAACACGGCGTCCGTCGCCGCGCAGGACGGGCAGATCGGGCAGGCGGCCTATTCGGCCTCCAAGGGCGGCGTGCTCGGCCTCACCCTGCCGGTCGCCCGCGACCTCTCGGGCTTCGGCATCCGGGTCATGACCATCATGCCGGGACTGTTCCACACGCCGCTTTTCGAGGGCATCGCGGAGGATTACCGCAAGGCGCTCGAGGCCAACGTGCCGTTCCCGTCCCGCCTCGGCCGGCCGGAGGAATACGCCACCCTGGTGAAGGCGATCATCGAGAACGACATGCTCAACGGCGAGGCGATCCGCCTCGACGGGGCGCTGCGCATGCAGCCGAAATAGACCTCCCTCAGGAGGTCTTCTCGCCCCGGTTCTCCGGGTAGGAGATCAGGTCCGGCGTCCTGACCCAGTGTTCGCGCCGGACCGCCCAGCCTTCGTAGGTGGGGGTGAACAGGTTGGGGGCGTCAAAGGTGCCGAGCGTGAGCTCGATCTCGTCGGCCGCATCCAGGTCGAAGACCGGCGAGCCGCAGACAGGGCAGAAGCCGCGCTGGGATTCGGCCGTCGCCGACCACCGCGAGACCTCGCCGCTGACCGTCACCCGGTCGGCCGGGTAGATCACGAAGGCATTGAAGGCGCTGCCGCTGATCTTGCGGCAGGTCATGCAATGGCACAGGCCGACCCGCTTCGGCTCGCCCCGTGCCTCGAAGGTCACCCGGCCGCAGGCGCAGCTTCCCTTGAGGATCCGCATCTCCGTCATGTCACCGCGCCCTGGCGAGGCCGGCGGCGAACTGGTCCATGCGCTGGGCCAGCTCCACGTCGCGGCGGGTGAGGCCGTTCGCGTCATGGGTCGAGAGGGTCACGTCGACCTTGTTGTAGACGTTGAACCATTCCGGATGGTGGTTCATCTGCTCGGCCACGAGCGCGACCCGCGCCATCCACCCGAAGGCGGCGTTGAAGTCGTCGAAGACGAAGCGCTTGTGAAGCGCGTCGCGGCCCTCGACCAGGGTCCAGCCGTCGAGAGCGGGGAGGATTTCGGCGCGTTCGCCGTCGCTGAGAGGCTTCATGGGAGAGGGCTTTTCGCGTGGGATCGATGATCCCTTAGTGATTGGCCTCGCGCGACGTCTTTCAAGACCTGAAGCGTCACGCCACCCCGAGCATTCGGATCAATCCGAGGCTGATCGTGAGCAGCACCAACAGCGACAGGGTCACGGCGAGCGTCACCCGCCCGCCGACGCGGCCCAGGACCTTGAGGTCCACGCCGAGCCCCAACGCCGCCATCGAGACGACGGTGAGGATCGTGGCGAGCGGCATGACGGCCTTCAGCACCATGTCGGGGATGAGGCCCGCCGAGCGCAGGGCCGCGAGGCCCAAAAACCCGATGATGAACCAGGGCACGAAACGGTTGAGCGAGAAGCCCGGCCGGCTCGCCCCATCGCGGCCCGTGGCGAGCGAGAGCCCGATCACCACGGGGCCGAGCATCAGGACCCGCACCAGCTTCACCAGGGTGCCGAGCTGGGTGCTCACCATGCCGACGGGCAAAGTGGCGGCGAGCACCTGCGGCACCGCATAGACGGTCAGGCCCGCCAGCACCCCGTACTGCGTCTCCGACAGGCCGAGCACCGGCACCAGCAGGGGCAGGCCCAGGACCACGATCACCCCGAGGATCGCCGTGAAGGCGATGGAGGAGGCCACGTCCTCCGGTTTGGCGCCGATCACCGGCGCCACCGCCGCGATGGCCGAGTTTCCGCAGATCGAGTTGCCGCAGGCGACCAGCACGGCCATGCGCTTGGGCAGGCCGAGCAGCCGGCACAGGCCGTAGCTCGCCCCGATCGCCACGGCGACCACGACCGCGATGCCGAGGATCAAGCCGAGCCCCGCCTGCATGACGGCCTGGAAGCTGATCGAGGCGCCTAACAGCATCACGGCCACCTCCAGCAGCATCTTGGCCGAGAAGCCGATGCCGGACGCGAAACGCGCATCCGGCGTCCAGGCCGTGCGGATGACCGTGCCGACGAGGATCGCGATCACGAGCGCCTCCAGCCACGGCCGCCCCGTCCAGGCCTCTTCCAGGTGCTGGAGCCCCATGGCCGCGAGCGCGATGGCCCCGCACAGGGCGATGCCGGGCATCAATCGGGCCATGCTGGTGCGGCTCATCGGTGCGGGCGCCTCTTCGCGGGTGATCGGTCGAGGGCAGGGGCTAGTCCCCCGCAGCCCGCCTGGCAAGCCTTCAGATCGCGCCGAGCCCGTCCTCGATCGCGCGCCAGTCCTGCCGGATCGCGAAGGTGTCGCGGTCGAACACGATAAAGCAGCCCCCGCCCGGATGGGACGGGCGGCTCTCCCGGCCGATCTCGACCTTCTGGAGATGGGCGGTCAGCAATGCGCCGACGCCCCCGTGGGACACGATGACGAGGTCGCCTTCGGTCTCATCCTCGCGGGCGACACGGGTCACCGCCCCGACGATGCGGGACTGCGCATCGATGGCGCGCTCCCAGCCCCGGATGCTCTCGTGCGGCCGGCCGAAGAATTCCTTCACCACCTCCCAGAACTCGGGCGGCGCGAGATAGCCTGTGGCCGAGCGGTCGTTCTCGCCGAGATGCTCGTCGGTGCCGTAGGGCAGACCGAGACGCCCGGCCACGATCGCGGCCCCGTCCATGGCCTTTTGCTCGGTCGAGGCATGGACCGCCGTGACACCACGCCCGACGAGCATCTCGGCGAAGCGCTCCGCCCGCGCGCGCCCGACCGGGCTGAGTGGCCACTCCGGGACCGGGACGTCCGGGTCGATGACGACTTCGGGGTGGGTGAGGAAGATGATGGATGCCATGGCCCGAGGTTTAAGCAACCTTGGCCGTTGCGTCGAGGCTCGGGATCAGGCGCTTTGGTGTCATCCCCGGCCCTTTCGGGCTGCCGGGGATGACAGGCAGCCTCAACCCAGAGGGTAAGCCGCCTCGACCACGTAGGGGCCGCCGCCGACCGAGTCGCGGGACGAGAACAGCACGAAGCGGCGGGCCGTGAAGGTCAGCCGGGGAAAGTGCCCCCGGGTGGCGAAGTAGTCGGCCACGTCGATGGGGGAGGAGTCCCGCAGGCGCGCCAGGGTCACGTGCGGGGTGAACTTGCGCCGCTCCGGCGGCAGGCCGACCCGGCGGATCAGGCGCTCCTGCTCCTGGTGCATGTCGGTGAGGTCCCCGTTGCCGGCGCGGGCGAAGACCACCCGGGGACGCTCGCCCCCGAAGGTGTCGAGCCCCTCGATGGTCACCGTGAACGGATCGCGCCGCCGGGTGTCGCCCAGGATCGAGTACACGTCGCGCGCCGTGCTGACATCGATGTCGCCGATGAACCGGAGGGTGATGTGGTAGTTCTCGGGATCGATCCAGCGCGCCCCGGGCAGGCCGCCACGATAGCTCGAGAGCTGAAGGCCGATCTCGGCCGGGATCTCGATGCCGGTGAACAGGCGTGGCATACGGCACCTCCTGAGCCTGGCGGACTCTTGATACGCGATCATGAGGGCAGGCGGACCGGCCCCGCAAGATGCAGAATCAGACGATCAACAGTCGCATTTGTTCCGGGGACAACCGTTGCGCTCGCCGTCGTCATCCCCAGGTTTGTCCCGGGGATGACGCAGAAGGCCGTAACGAGGGTTACGGACACGGATTGCAGTGCTGCAGGTGGATCGCGTCGATGCGCTCCTCCAGCTCCGGCGTGATCCTCACGTCGATCGACCCGATATCGGCCTTCAGCTGCTCCATCGAGGTTGCGCCGATGATGGTCGAGGCCACGAAGGGGCGGGAATTGGCGAAGGCGATGGCCATCTGGGCCGGATCGAGGCCGAACTCGCGGGCGAGCGCCACGTATTTGCGGACCGCCGGCTCGGCGCCGGGGGTCTCGTAGCGCTGGCCGCGATTGAACAGCGTGGTGCGCGCGCCTGCGGGCCGGGCGCCGTCGAGGTACTTGCCGGTCAGGTAGCCCTGGGCGAGCGGCGAATAGGCCAGCAGGCCCACCTCCTCGCGCATGCTCACCTCGGCGAGCGCCACCTCGTAGGTGCGGTTGAGGAGGTTGTAGGCGTTCTGGATCGACTGCACCCGCGGCAGGGACGGGTCGGCCTCGGCGCCTTTCAGGAACGTCATGGCGCCCCAGGCGCTCTCGTTCGAGAGGCCGAGATGGCGGATCTTCCCGGCCTTCACGAGGTCGCGCATGATCTCCAGCGTCTCCTGGATCGGGTGGAAGTCCGATTCCTTGCGATGGAAGATCGTCGGGTTGGAGCCCCAGGGCATCGGCCGGTCGGGCCAGTGGATCTGGTAGAGATCGATGTAGTCCGTCTGGAGCCGCTTCAGGCTCTTGTTCACCGCCTCCTCGATCTGGGCGCGGGAGAGCTCGGCCGGCGAGCCGTCGTCCCGGAACCAGGTGTTCTCCGAGCGGCCGACCACCTTCGACGCCAAGATCACCTTGTCGCGGTTGCCCCGGGCCTTGAACCAGGAGCCGATGATCCGCTCCGTGGAGCCTTGGGTCTCCGCCCGCGGGGGAATGGAATAGAGTTCCGCCGTGTCGAAGAAGTTGATGCCCCGGTCGAGGGCGTAGTCCATCTGCGCGTGGCCCTCGGCCTCCGTGTTCTGCTGGCCCCAGGTCATGGTCCCGAGGCAGATGAGGCTGACATTGAGGTCGGTGCGGCCGAGGCGGCGGTATTCCATGGCAAGGCTCCTCGCGGCGGGGAGCCCGCCGCGTTCAAGGCTCGGGGTGAGCGCGGACGGACGTCAGCGCTTCGACAGGGTGGCGATAAATCGTTCGACGGTGGGCAGGATGCGCGCGACGATGATCTCGACGCCCTTCGCGGTCGGGTGGATCCCGTCCTGAAGGTTGAGGGACCGTTCGCCGGCGACTCCGTCCAGGAAGAAGGGGTAGAGCACAAGGTCGTGCTTCCTCGCAATCTCCGGATAGAGGCTGTCGAATTTTTGGGCATAGTCCGCGCCCAGGTTGCGCGAGGCCAACATGCCGGCGAGCATCACCGGGATGCCGCGCTGCTTCAGGCGCTCGACGATGCCGTCGATGGCTTTCCTCGGCACGGACGGATCGACGCCGCGCAGCATGTCGTTGGCGCCGAGCTCGACGATCACGCCGTCCGTCCCGTCCGGCACCGACCAGTCGAGCCGGTCGAGGCCCGCCGAGGCGGTGTCGCCCGAGACGCCCGCATTGGCGACCTCCACGTTGTAGCCCTTCGCCTTCAGGGCCCGTTCGAGGACCACCGGAAAGGCCGCTTCCTGGGGCAGCCCGTAGCCCGCCGTGAGGCTGTCGCCCAGCGCCACGAGGCGGATCGGCTGGCCCTGCGCCAACGGAGCGTGAGCCGGGACGACCACGGCCGCAAGGGCGGCCGCACACGCAAATATGATCGTCATGAACGGGCCGGATTGGCGCTTCATCGATATGCTTCCCATATGTCTTCGAACGGTGCCGGGAGTCTCGGCAAAATCTCACAACAGATCGGGTCATCGGGCATGCAGGACAAGGCCATCGCGCTGCAGGATGTGGATTTGAGTCTCGGACGCGGGGCCGCGCGGGTGCATATCCTCAAGGGCGTCTCCCTCGGGATCGACCGGGGCGAGGCGGTCGGCCTCGTCGGTCCGTCGGGCTCCGGCAAGTCGACGCTCCTGATGACCATGGCGGGCCTGGAGCGGCCCGATACCGGTCGGGTGATCGTCGACGGCACGGACCTGTCGGGCCTCGACGAGGACGCGCTCGCACGCTTTCGCGGCCGGCGCATCGGCATCGTGTTCCAGTCCTTCCACCTCGTCCCGACTATGACGGCGCTGGAGAACGTGGCCCTGCCGCTGGAGCTCGCCGGCGAGGATGACGCCTTCGAGCGCGCCGAGGCCGAGATGCAGGCGGTGGGGTTGGGCCATCGCCTCCACCATTACCCGGCCCAGCTCTCGGGCGGCGAGCAGCAGCGGGTGGCGATCGCCCGCGCCATCGTGCCGAACCCGGCGATCCTGGTGGCCGACGAGCCGACCGGAAACCTCGACGAGAACACGGGCCAGTCCATCGTGGACCTGCTCTTCGCCCTCAAGCGGGATCGGGGCGCGACGCTGGTGCTCGTGACCCACGACCTCGCCCTCGCCCGGCTCTGCGACCGCACGGTGCGCCTGCGCTCCGGCCGGATCGAGGCCGAGGCGGTGACGGCTTAAGGGGGCGGGACCGACATGCACGGCACCATTCCGGCCAAGCCCCGGCGCCAGCCGGGCTCAGGCTCCCGCCTTCCCCTCGTGCTGCGCCTCGCCCTGCGCGAATTGCGCGGCGGGCTCAAAGGCTTCGGCATCTTCCTCGCCTGCATCGCGCTCGGCGTCGCGGCGATCGCGGGCGTCTCCTCCCTGTCGCGCTCGCTCACCGACGGGATCGGCCGCGAGGGCCGCCGGATCCTCGGCGGCGACATGGCCTTCTCGTTGCTCCAGCGGGAGGCCAATGCGCAGGAGAAGGCCTTTCTCGCGTCCAAGGGCCAGGTGAACACCATCGCGTCCATGCGCGCCATGGTGCTGGCGGGCGACAAGGGCTCGGCCCTGGTCGAGCTGAAGGCCGTGGATGAGAACTATCCGACCGTCGGCGCCCTGGAGACGGACCCGCCGATGATTCCGACCGATCTCCTCAGCCAACGCGACGGCGCCTTCGGGGCGGCGGCGGATCCGGCCCTGCTGGCGCGGCTCGACCTCAAGGTCGGCGAGCGCGTGAAGGTCGGCGACGCCACGGTCGAGCTGCGCGCCAGCCTCGTGTCCGAGCCCGACAAGATCGCGAGCGGCATCGGCTTCGGGCCGCGGCTCCTCGTGTCGGAAGACGCCGTGCGGGCCACGGGCCTGATCCAGCCCGGAAGCCTCGTGCGCTGGACCTACCGGGTCATCCTGCCGCCCGGCCTCTCCACCGAGGAGGGGCTCTCGCAGGTCGAGGAGGAGGCTGGCCGCGTGCTGCCGGAGGCGGGCTGGAACGTCCGCACCCGCCTCAACGCCGATCCGCGCTTCGCCCGCAACATCGAGCGCTTCACCCAGTTCCTGACCCTGGTGGGCCTGACCGCTCTGCTCGTGGGCGGCGTCGGCGTCGCCAATGCGGTGCGCGGATTCGTCGACCGCAAGCGCGCGTCGATCGCGACGCTCAAGAGTCTTGGGGCGCCGGGCGGCCAGGTGGTGCTGCTCTACCTCACGCAGGTGATGATCATCGCCGGAATCGGCATCGCCATCGGGCTCCTGGTCGGGGCGGCGCTCCCCTTCATCGTCACGGGCCTCTTCGGCCATCTCCTTCCGATCCCGATCCAGCCCACCATCGCGGTCGCGGAGCTCGGCGTCGCGCTGCTCTACGGCGTGCTCACGGCGCTCGTGTTTGCTCTCGGACCCTTGGGCCGCGCCCACGATATCCAGGTCTCGGGCCTGTTCCGCGACCAGATCGACCCGGAGCGGCGCTGGCCGCGCAGGCGCTATCTTGCGGCGCTGGCGCTCTCCGTCGCGGCCTTGGTGGGGCTCGCGGTGCTGGCGGCCTACGACCGGCGCATCGCCCTGATGTTCGTGGCGGCCGCAGCCTGCTCCTTCGTCCTCCTGCGCCTCGTGGCGACCGGCATCATGGCGGCGGCGAAGCGCCTGCCGCGCCCGCGGCGGACAGCCCCGCGCCTTGCGCTCTCCAACATCCACCGGCCGGGCGCGCTCACGCCCTCGCTCGTCCTGTCGCTGGGGCTGGGCATCACGCTTCTCGTGACGCTCTCGGTCATCGACACGAACCTGAGGCAGCAGCTGCAGCAGACCCTGCCGGAGCGGGCTCCGAGCTTCTTCTTCCTCGACATCCCCAACGCCCAGGCCGACGCCTTCGAGGATTTCCTGAAGCGCCAGAAGGCCGAGGCCAAGATCGAGCGCGTGCCGATGATGCGCGGGCGCCTCGTGTCCCTGCGCGGCGTCCCGGCGAGCCAGATCAGGGCCGAGGAGGACATCTCCTGGGTGCTGGAGGGCGACCGGGGCATCACCTACGCGAAGGCGGCGCCCGAAGGCTCCAAGGTGGTGGCCGGCGAGTGGTGGCCCGAAGATTACCGCGGCAAGCCCCTCGTGTCCTTCGACCAGCGCATCGCGGAGGGCCTCGGCCTCAAGATCGGCGACGAGATCGTGGTCAACGTGCTCGGCCGCAACATCACGGCCACGATCGCCAACCTGCGCCACGTGGAATGGCGCTCCATGGGCATCAACTTCGTGATGGTGTTCTCGCCCAACACCTTCGCGGGCGCGCCGCACACCCATCTCGCCACCGTCACCTATCCGAACGGCTCGGACGCGGCGAGCGACGCCCGCATCCTGCGCAGCGCCGCCCAGGCCTATCCGATGGTCACGAGCGTGCGCGTGAAGGACGCGCTCGACGCAGTCAACGACGTGGTCTCGCAGCTCGTGATGGCGATCCGGGGCGCGAGCTCCATCGCGCTGATCGCGAGCCTCCTGGTGCTCGCAGGCGCGCTCGCGGCCGGTCACCGGGCCCGCCTCTACGACGCGGTGGTGCTCAAGACCCTGGGTGCCACCCGCGCCCGGCTGCTCTCGGCCTACGCGCTCGAATACGGGCTTCTGGGCTTGGCGACGGCTTTGTTCGGGCTCCTCGCCGGGACGCTCGCGGCCTTCTTCATCATCACACGGGTGATGAACCTGAGCTTTTCGCTCGATCTCTCCGGCGCTCTCCTGGCTTCCGGGCTTTCCGTCCTGGTGGCGGTGGGGCTCGGCCTGGTGGGAACCTGGCGCATCCTGAGTCAAAAGCCGGCCCAATACTTGAGGAATCTTTAACGTCTCTGCCCGAAGGGCCAGACAATACGAAGACGTCGTCCGGTTCTTCTCGAAGAAAGGCGCAACCGGCAGGAATTCTGCTGGGATCACGAAGACTTGAAGCTTGGCCCTCCCTCTTGCGGAAGATGGCCCGACCTCTCATATTCTGATCGTTGCCGGATTTGCGGCGACCGGGGGCTGATCCTCCAGCCTTCCGAGGGAACAACGACGGGACACCGTGAGAAAGGACTCCGATGCAACCGTATGAGCAAAACCAATACGCCACTGGCACCGGCTTTGCCCGGACGGCGGCTCAGGTCGACCAGGGCCTGCGCGCCTTCATGCTCGGCGTCTACAACAACATGATCCTGGGCCTGGCCATTTCGGCTCTGGTGGCGCTCGGGGTCAACATGCTCGCCACCACGAGCGATCCCTCGATGGCCGCGGCCCGCATGGGCGGCGTCTATCTGACCGAGTTCGGCCGCGTCCTCTACGGCTCGCCCCTGATGTGGGTCGTGGCGCTGGCGCCGCTGGCGTTCATCTTCCTGTTCTCGTTCCGGATGGACCGGATGAGCGCGGCCTCCGCGCGCGGCACCTTCTTCGCCTTCGCGGCCGTGATGGGCGCCTCGCTCTCGACGCTGCTCATCCGCTACACGGGCGCGAGCGTCGTGCAGGTGTTCTTCATCACGGCGGCGGCCTTCGGCTCGCTGTCGCTGTGGGGCTACACCACGAACCGCAGCCTGTCGGGCATCGGCTCGTTCCTGATCATGGGCGTGGTCGGCCTCGTCCTGGCCTCGCTCGTGAACATCTTCCTCGTGTCGAGCGCGCTGCAGTTCGCCATCTCGCTGGTCGGCGTGCTGCTCTTCGCGGGCCTTACGGCTTACGACACGCAGAAGCTGAAGGAGATGTACCTGTACGGCAACTTCGACTCCGAGGCCGCCGCCAAGGTGTCGGTGTTCGGCGCCCTGCAGCTCTACCTGGACTTCATCAACATGTTCCAGTTCCTGCTCGCCCTCGTGGGCAACCGCAACGAGTAAGAACGGCGGAACGCGAAGAGTTCGAAGCCCCGGCCGAAAGGCCGGGGCTTTTTCTTTTATGAGGTTTCCGTCCGCTCCGCGGCCTGCGGGGGCGCCGAGCGATGGCCGAACCAGGCGCTTGCAGAGGCGGCGGCGCAGCAGATCAGAGCCACGAGCCCGAACCCTCCGATCATGGCCGTCGCGTATTGGTCCCGCAGCGCGCCAGAGGGCGCCGCCCCGAAGGTCGCCTGCGCGAAGCTCTCCGCCGTCCCTGGTGCCGACCAGGCGGCGGCCAACTGGAAGCCGAACGTGGCGACCGCCCCGAGCCCTGCGACCGCGACCAGACCCGCGACCCGCGAGACCGCGTTGTTGATGCCCGACGCGATCCCGATCCGGTCATCGGCGACGGCGTTCATGACCGTCGTCGACAAAGGCGCGACCGTGATGCCCATGCCGAGCCCCATCAGCGCCATGACCGGCGCGACGGCCAGCCAGTAGCTTCCTTGGGAGACAGCCGGGACGAGTAGCGCGAAGCTCGCCCCCGTGACGATGGGACCGACTGTCAGCAGCGTCCGGACGCCGAACCGGTCCGCCATCGTGCCGCCGAACCGGGACAGGGCCGCCATGACGATGGTGAAGGGGAGAAAGACGGAGCCCGCCTCGGCGGCCGAATAGCCGTGGGCTTCGATCAGGACCGTCGGCAGGAAGAACAGGGCGCCGCTGAGCGCGAAATAGAGCAGCAGCGTCAGGGCATTGACGTTGGCGAAGGCCGGAACGCGAAAGAGGTCGAGCGGCATCATCGGGGCCGTGGTCCGCTTCTCGTACAGGACGAACGCTCCCAGAGCGCACAGGCCCGCGAGGGCGAGCAGGGCCGCCATGGTCCGGCTGCTCTCCCGCTCGCCCAGAGCCGTCAGCCAGTAGGCGAGGAGCCCGAGGGCCGCCACCGCCAGGGCGCCGCCGACCCAGTCCATGGAGGCGTCGCCCGCCGCTGGGCTGTCGGGGACGCGCTGCCAGCACAGCCAGAGCGCCAGCGCGGCCACCGGAAGGTTGATCCAGAAGATCGTCTGCCAGGGGCCGACATCGATCAGCCAGCCGCCGAGGATCGGCCCGAGCGCCGCCGCGATGGCGGAGGCCGCCGCCCAGGTGCCGATGGCCTTGCCGCGCGCCTCCGGCGGGAAATGGGCGCTGATCAGCGCGAGCGAACCCGGCACCAGCAGGGCGCCGCCGATGCCCTGAAAGGCCCGGGCGAGGATCAGCATCCCGGGCGACTGGGACAGGCCGCACCACAGGGAGGTGAGCCCGAAGCACGCGATGCCGATCATGAAGATCCTTCTCAGCCCGTAGGCGTCGCCGGCCGCGCCGCCGAGCAGCAGGAAGGCCGACAGGGTCAGCGCATAGGCGTTGGTGACCCACTGCATCTCGGACAGGGACGCGTGCAGGCTCGCGCGCATCTGCGGGATCGCGACGGTCACGATGGCGCCGTCTGCGAACACCATGCTGGAGGCCAGGATGGCGGTCCAGACGACGGCGGTTTGCGCCTGGGGCTGGGCGGGCGGTCGCGTTTCGCCCGGGCTGAGCTTTTTCACATGCGAGCCTTTCACATGAACCGCCATGCTAGCGCCGAACGGGGAGGAAAAGACAGTCTTCCCAGCCGGCTCCCACTCCCCGTCGGTCGGAAACTGAATTAGAGAATGCCCATGAGCCTTCTCGTCCGCCCCTCCGTCGATTCCGACCTTCCCCGCATCACGGCGATCTACGCCCACGCGGTCACCCACGGCACCGCATCGTTCGAGCTCGAACCGCCCGACCAGGCGGAAATGACCCGCCGGCGCGCCGTGCTCCTCGAGGGCGGCTTTCCCTATCTGGTGGCCGAACAGGACGGCGAGATCCTCGGCTATGCCTATGCCGGGCCTTACCGGCCGCGGCCTGCCTATCGCTCCACCGTGGAGGACTCGATCTATATCGATCCGGCCGCCCGCCGGCAGGGCGTCGGACGCAAGCTTCTCGAGGCGCTGATCACGGAGAGCGAGGCGCGGGACTTCCGCCTGATGGTGGCGGTGATCGGGGACGAGGACTCGCACGGCTCGATCGGCCTGCACCGGAGCATGGGGTTCGCGCTCGCCGGCATCATCAAGGGCATCGGCTACAAGCACGGGCGCTGGCTCTCGACGGTGCTGATGCACCGGCCCCTGGGTCTGGGCATGTCCGAGCCGCCGACGCGCGCCATTCCCTGAGGCGACGGTTTGAACGAGGGACCCTCCGCCGGTAGTCTGTGAGGCCCGGACACCGGAGGCCGCCCGTGGCGCTCGACCCGATCCCCTTTCCGCCGGCCGCTCTCGGGCCTGACGTGCGCTTCGAGCCGCTGCATCCGTCGAACGAGGCGGACGTCCTCTTCGCATACGAGGTGAAGCGCGCGGCCATCGGACCGCATGTCGTGCAGCGGTGGGGATGGTGGGATCACGATTTCCAGTGGTCACACCACCTGAAACGCTTCGCCGAGCGGTGCTTCTTTCGCATCGTGCGGGATGGCCGGGCGGTCGGGACAATCGCCCTCACCCGGTCGGACGATCACATTCGCTTCGACGAGTTCTATCTTGTGCCGGAGGAGCATCGACAGGGGCTCGGAACCAGGATTCTTCAACACGTCCTCGCTCTCGCGGACGAGGCCGGGATCCCGGTCAGGCTCCAGTATCTCAAGTGGAATCCGGTCGGCTCGCTCTATCGGCGGCACGGCTTCCTGCCGGTCGGGGAAACCGACATCCACTTCCTGATGGAGCGCCCGAGGCGGGGCGCCTGATCAGGACACGACCTTCAGCTTCTTGTCGAGCACGTTGAGCACGCGGTCGAGCTCGTGACCGCGCTTGAGGATCAGCCCCGACGACACGACGACCGAATAAGCGCCCTGCTTCTTGGCGAGCTTCGGATCCTTCTCGATCCGGTAGAGCGGAACCTCGGAGGTGCGTCGGTAGATGGAGAAAACGGCCTTGTCGGCCAGGAAGTCGATGGCGTAGTCGCGCCATTCGCCCTCCGCAACCTTGCGGCCGTAGAGGTTGAGAATGGTCTGGAGTTCGCCCCGGTTGAAGGAGACCTGTCTCTGCGCGGCGGGGAAGGGGAGGATCTGGGCCGACCCTGTGCCGCCGCGCAACGGCTCTGCGGTGTCACCTTCGCTCATGATCCCTCCTGTGAAGCGCGATGCTTTTCTGATAGTGGGTCCGATGCAGTGTCGGATCAACCCGTTAACGCTTTCTCGCTCACGGCTTCGTCAGGCGAATCTTATTGTTGCCGCATTCGTGCCGTTACGTAGCCCCACTAGAAACCGACTATTCTAGTGTTGCCTCGACGGCCCGGCTCCTTGACCGCCCTGGACACGTCAGCCCCCCAGCCCTCCGGGTCGTTTGGCGGGCCGGGCCACTTCCCAACCGTCGAGAACAACCGCCGCCTTTCACGAGGCGGCTTTCTTTTTGCCCGGACCTCTGAACGAGACCCGCGACATAAAACTGCTGTTCGCGCGGCTTGCGCGACTTAAACGGTCGTTTGCGTCAAAGACTTAACCGTGCCGCGCTTGGAACGGCAGGCTTCTGTTGCGCGTGCACTCGGACTGTGGCAACGCTCCCCAAACGACCACAGAAGAGGGTGCGCGCATGAAGCTGGAAACGCCGACCAGCGGAAGCGAGTTGACGGCCGAGGCCGTCGCAGTCCTGGAATCCGGCCAACGGCCCATTCCATCGACCTTCCTGCAGGATCTGTTCGGGCGCGTGCCGCCGGAGGATCTCGCCTGCTACTCCCCGAAGTCCCTCGCGGATCTCGCAACGGAAGCCTACGAGCATCTCAAGGCGCCGCGGAAAGCCGGCACGCCCGACGTCCGGCTGATCGACCTCGAGGTCGAGCGCGGCGGGCGCCGCCGAGACGTGACGGTGCTGGAGGTCGTCAACGACAACATGCCGTTCCTGCTCGATTCGACGCTCGCCGAGATCGTCGACGAGGGATACGACGCGCTGCTCGTCGCCCATCCGATCCTTGCGGTCGAGCGCGATGCGAGCGGCGGCCTCGTGCGGCTCGTGGGCGAGGCTACGGCCTCGTCGCGGATCGGGGTGAAGCGGGAAAGCTTCATCCATATCCATCTGCCGCGCATCGACGATGCCGAGGCCCGCACCCGCCTGACCGAGGCCCTGCAGCGCGTCCACAAGGACGTGAGCCTCGCGGTGCACGACTGGCCCAGCATGCGGGCCCGCGTCACCGAGATCGTGCACAACTACCGGCTCAACCCTCCGCCTCTGCCGGAGGACGAAATCAAGGAGGCGGTCGCCTTCCTGGACTGGATCGCCCGCGACAACTTCACCTTCCTGGGCATTCGCGAGTACCGCCTGCCCGAAGGTGACGCCGCCGCCGACCCGGTCGAGGGCTCGGGGCTCGGCCTCCTGCGCGATCCCTCCATGCGCGTGCTCCGGCGCGGCCGCGAGCTCGTGGCGATCACGCCCGAGATCCGCGCCTTCCTGGCGCGCCCCAAGGCGCTCATCATCACCAAGGCCAACGTGAAGTCGCGCGTCCACCGCCGGGCGCATCTGGACTACATCGGCGTCAAGCTGTTCGACGGCGACGGCCGGCTCCAGGGCGAGCTGCGCATCGTCGGCCTGTTCACGGCGAGCGCCTATACGAGCTCCGCCAGCGAGGTGCCGTACCTGCGCCACAAGGTGGCGAAGGTCATCGCCCGCGCCGGGTTCGATCCGTCGAGCTATGCGGGCCGCGGGCTCCTCAACGTGCTCGAGAACTACCCGCGCGACGAGCTGTTCCAGATCGACGAGGAAACCCTCTACGGGTTCGCCATCGAGATCATGAACCTGTCCGAGCGGCCGCGGGTGCGGGCGCTGGCGCGCGCCGACGAGTTCGACCGCTTCGTGTCGGTGCTCGTCTTCGTGCCGAAGGACCGCTACGACACGAGCGCCCGCCGCCGCATCGGCGAGTTCCTGGCGCAGGTCTACGAGGGGCGCGTCTCGGCCTCCTATCCGGCCTATCCGGAAGGCCCGCTATCGCGCACGCACTTCATCATCGGGCGCGACGAGGGCAAGACGCCCCAGGTCCCCCGCGAGACCCTCGAATCGGGCATCTCCAGCATCGTCCGGACCTGGGCCGACGCGCTGCGCGACCAGCTCGACGACAGCGTCGGCGGCGCCCGGGCCCGCGCGCTCGCGCACCGCTATGCGGACGCCTTCAGCGCCGCCTATCGCGAGGCCTTCGGGGCGGAGCAGGCCATCGCCGACGTGGCGATCCTGGAGCAGCTCTCCGAGGCGCGTCCGCGCGCGGTCGACCTCTACCGCCGCGAGGGCGACGACCAGACCCGCGTCAACCTGAAGGTGTTCTCGCGCAACACCGCCCTGCCACTCTCGGAGCGCGTGCCGCTCCTCGAGAATCTCGGCTTCCGGGTCGTCAACGAGAGGACCTACCGGGTCGTCTCGGCCGGCGTGTCCGGCATGGACCGGGTGTGGCTGCACGACATGACCCTGGAGCGGGCCTCGGGCGGCGCCATCGACATCGACGAGATCCAGGAGCTGATCGAGGCCGCCCTGCTGGCCCTGTTCCGGGGCCTGGCGGAATCGGACGGGTTCAACCGTCTCGTGCTGGAGGCCGGGCTCGGCTGGCGCGACGTCGCCATGATGCGGGCGCTCGGCCGCTACCTGCGCCAGGTCATCATCCCCTACGCGCAGGACTACCTGGCCGAGACCCTCGCCCGCCACAGCGCCATCGCCAAGCGAATCGTCGAGCTGTTCTATGCCCGCTTCGACCCGCGCATCGAGGATGCGCAGGCGCGTGCCGCCGCTGAGGCGGAGATCCGCGCCGCGATCGAGGAGGAGCTGAAGGCCGTCACCAGCCTCGACGACGACCGCATCCTGCGCCGCTTCATCAACCTCGTCGAGGCGGCGATCCGCACCAACTTCTTCCAGCTCGAAGGCAACGGCCTGCCGCGCCAGACCATCGCGTTCAAGTTCGAATGCGCCAAGGTCGAGGGCCTGCCGCTGCCCAAGCCCCTCTACGAGATCTTCGTCTATTCGCCCCGCGTCGAGGGCGTGCACCTGCGCTACGGCAAGGTCGCCCGTGGCGGCCTGCGCTGGTCGGACCGGCCGCAGGACTTCCGCACCGAGGTTCTCGGCCTCGTCAAGGCGCAGCAGGTGAAGAACGCCGTGATCGTGCCGGTCGGCGCCAAGGGCGGCTTCGTGCCCAAGCGCCTGCCGCCGCCGGGCGACCGGCAGGCCTGGCTCGCGGAGGGCACGGAGAGCTACCGCATCTTCGTGCGCACCCTGCTGCAGCTCACCGACAACATCGTCGGCGACCACATCGTGCCGCCGCCGGACACGGTGCGCCACGACGGGGACGATCCGTATCTCGTGGTCGCAGCCGACAAGGGCACGGCCACCTTCTCGGACATCGCCAACGAGATCTCCCTCGAGAAGGGCCACTGGCTCGGGGACGCCTTCGCGTCAGGCGGCAGCCAGGGCTACGACCACAAGAAGATGGGCATCACGGCGCGCGGCGCCTGGGAGGCGGTGAAGCGCCACTTCCGCGAGATGGACATCGACATCCAGGCCGAGCCCGTCACGGTGGCGGGCGTGGGCGACATGTCGGGCGACGTGTTCGGCAACGGCATGCTGCTGTCGCGCGCGCTCAAGCTCGTGGCCGCCTTCGACCATCGGGACATCTTCCTCGATCCGAATCCGGATCCGGAGACCTCGTACCAGGAGCGCCAGCGCCTGTTCAATCTGCCCCGCTCAAGCTGGCAGGACTACGACAAGGCCTTGATTTCGAAAGGAGGCGGCGTCTTCCCGCGCAGCGCGAAGTCGATCCCGCTCTCGGACGAGGTGCGCGCGCTCCTCGGCCTCGACAAGGCGGCCGCGACGCCCGCCGAGGTGATGAGCGCCATCCTCAAGGCCGAGGTGGGCCTGCTCTGGTTCGGCGGCATCGGCACCTATATCCGCGCCTCCACGGAGACCGACGAGCAGGTGGGCGACCGCGCCAACGACGCGATCCGCATCACGGGAGCGGACGTGCGCGCCAGGGTGGTCGGCGAGGGCGCCAATCTCGGCGTCACCCAGCGCGGGCGCATCGAGGCCGCGCGTTCGGGCGTCCGCCTCAACACCGACGCCATCGACAACTCGGCCGGCGTGAACACCTCGGACGTCGAGGTGAACATCAAGATCGGCCTGAGCCAGCCGGAGCGGGACGGCCGCCTGAGCCAGGACGACCGCAACGCGCTCCTCGAGGACATGACCGACGAGGTCGCCAAGCTCGTCCTGCGCAACAACTACCTGCAGACCCTCGCCCTCTCGCTCTCCGAGCGGCGCGGGGCCTCCGACATCGGCTTCGCCCGGCGCCTGATGCACATGCTGGAGGCGCAGGGGCGTCTCAACCGGACCGTCGAGTACCTGCCGGACGACGCCGCGCTCACCGAGCGCGCCCGCCGCGGCGAGGGCCTGACCCGGCCGGAGCTCGCCGTGCTGCTCGCCTACGCGAAGCTGTCCCTGCACGACGAGCTTCTCGAGAGCCCGGTGCCGGACGATCCGTATCTCGGCAAGGAGCTCGACCGCTACTTCCCGGCCGAGATGCGCGAGCGCTTCCCCGACGCGATCGCGGGCCACCGCCTGCGCCGCGAGATCATCGCCACGCAGCTCGCCAACGCGATCATCAACCGGGGCGGCGCCACCATGATCGCGCGCCTCGTCGACGAGACCGGCGCGGATGCGCCGACCATCGCGGCGGCCTATGCGGCGACCCGCGATTCCTTCGGCCTGACGGAGATGAACGTCGCCATCGACGCTCTCGACGGCGTGGTGCCGGGACAGCTCCAGCTTCGCCTCTACGGCGACCTGCAGGACCTGCTCATGAACCGGATCGTCTGGTTCATCCGCCACGTGGACTTCGCCACCCATTCCCTCGATTCGGTGATCGGCACCTACGAGGCCGGGATCGCCGAGGTCGAGCGGGGACTGGCCGAGACCCTGTCGCCCGACGCGCGCCTCGTGTGGGACGAGAGGACGCAGGCCCTCGTCCAGCAGGGCACGCCCGAGGACCTGGCGCGCCGCCTCGCGGCCCTGCCGGACCTCGTGGCCGCGCCGGACATCGTCCTGACGGCTCAGCGGACCGGCAAGCCCGTGCGCGACATCGCCCAGACCCACTTCGCCCTGGAGGCGGCCTTCCGGCTCGGATCCCTCATCGGCTTCGCCCGCGAGATCAGCGTCAGCGACTACTTCGATCGCCTGGCCCTCGACCGGGCGATCGACAGCATCGCGTCGGCGCACCGCAACCTCACGGCCGAGGTCGTGTCCCAGAGCGGGGCCGGTCCGGAAGGCGTGCAGGCCTGGAGCGAGAAGCGGGGCGCGGACGTGGCCCGCATCCGCAGCGCCGTCGACGGGATCGTGGCCTCGGGCCTCACCGTGTCCAAGGTGACCGTCGCCGCAAGCCTGCTGGGCGATCTGGCAAAAGGCTGATATGGGCTCGGCTTCCGTTACGTATTCCTGAGCGTCCCGGCAACCTGCCGGGACGATCGGGCGAGGAGCCCCGACCGTTGGACATCCGATCACCATCCCCCGCGGCCGCGGCGTCGCCCCCGGCCACGGATGCGACCGGACTCCCGACCGCCAAGGCCGGCCGCGCGGCGATTGCCGGCTGGCTCCTGTTCGACTGGGCCTGCCAGCCCTTCTTCACGCTGGTCACCACCTTCGTATTCGCGCCCTATTTCGCGGCCGCGCTCGCGCCCGATCCGGTCGCGGGCCAGAGCCTCTGGGGCTTCGCCACCGCGGCCGCGGGCCTCGTGCTCGCATTCCTGTCGCCGGTCCTCGGCTCGATCGCGGATGCGACCGGTCCCAAGAAGCCTTGGATCGCCGCCTGCGGGCTCGTGCTCTTCGCCTCGTCCTGGGTGCTGTGGCATGCGGCGCCGGGCGCGGCCTACGCGATCCCGATCGCGCTCGCGGGCTTCGCGGTCGGCACCGTGGCGGTCGAGGTGGCGGCGGTGTTCAACAACGCCATGATCCCGCACCTCGTGCCGCCCGAGCGCTTCGGGCGGCTCTCCGGCACCGGCTGGGCCATCGGCTATCTGGGCGGCCTCGTGTCGCTGGTGATCGTGCTGGGCTTCCTGGCCGCGAACCCCGAGACCGGAAAGACCTTCCTCGGCATCGCGCCGCTCTTCGGGCTCGATCCGGCGACGCGGGCGGGCGACCGGGTCACCGGGCCGTTCTCGGCCGTGTGGTTCCTGGTCTTCATCCTGCCGCTCTTCCTCTTCACCCCCGACATCGCCCGCTCGACCTTGAGCCCCCGCGCCGCCGTCCGGCACGGGCTCGCGCAGGTGCGCAGCACCCTGGGGGACGCGAAGCGGCATCCCGGCCTCGTGCGCTTCCTCTTGGCCAACATGGTCTATCAGGACGCCCTCGTGGCCCTCTTCGCCTTCGGGGGCATCTACGGGGCGGGCGTGTTCGGCTGGCAGGCGGTGGAACTCGGGGTCTTCGGCATCCTGCTCACGGTAACCGGCACCATCGGGGCCCTCATCGGCGGCCGGCTCGACGACCGGTTCGGCGCGAAGCCCGTGATCCTCGGGGCGATCACGACCCTGGGCCTCGTCTGCGTCGGCGTCCTGTCCCTGGGGCCGGACCACATCCTCTTCGTGATCCCGACCGAGCCGGCTCAAGCAGGCGACGGCCTCTACGGCAGCGCCCCGGAAAAGCTCTTCCTCGCCCTCGGCCTCGTCATCGGCTCGGTCGCCGGACCCATGCAGGCCTCCGCCCGCAGCATGCTGGCGCGCCTGGTGCCGGCGCGGGAGGCCGGGCGCTATTTCGGGCTGCTCGCCCTCTCGGGCAAGGTCACGTCGTTCCTGGCCCCGCTCGCGGTCGCGGTGGCGACCGGCCTGTTCGAGACCCAGGCCGCAGGGCCGGCGGTGCTGATCCTGTTCTTCCTCGTGGGCGGGGGGCTTCTCAGCGGGGTCAGGCGGGTCTGAACCATTACGAAAACGACACGTGAAATTAATCTTAGATTCCGTATGGTAAGGCTTCCCCCTCCCGGAGCCTTCCCATGATCCGCCCGTCCGTCTCCGAGTTCCTCGAAGCGTCCGCCTGGACCTACACGCAGAACACGTCCAAGCTGAAGCTGGTGACGCCGTTCAAGGTCAACGGCCAGCAGATGACGTCGCTCGACACGGCGGCCGGGTTCTTCGGAGGAGCCTTCCTGAGCGCGTCAGGCCAGGTGATCGTCGCCTTCGAAGGGACGGATATCGGGAACTTCGACAACCAGCACGAATTCGTCAGCGCGCAGCTCCTGGCCGACCTGATGATCTATCGCGGCGACAAGCCCCCGGCCTTCGACGACGCGCTCGCCTTCACCAAGGCGGTGGTCCAGCAGGCCGCCAAGGCGGGCATCTCCAAGGACAACGTGTTCGTCACCGGCCATTCTCTCGGCGGCGGCGAGGCCGCCTACGTGGCGGCCCAGCTCGGCCTCGGCGGCGCGACCTTCGGCGCGCCGGGCATCGCCGACGACCTCGTGCCGTCGGGCGCCGTCTCCCAGCTCACGAACTACGTGGAATGGGGCGACCCGGTCGGGAACTACAGCGCCCCGAGCTTCATCGAGAGCAACATCCTCTTCAGCAGCGACATCGCGCGGTTCGGCCCGGCCTTCTATGTCGGCTCGCCCTATGGGGCGATCCTGCTCGGCACGGCCAACACCCTCCTGGCGCCCGGCGCCAGCGACGCGCAGGAGGCGGCCGCGATCGGGCTGCTGGGCGAGGCGGCCTACCGCTATCACCTGCTCACCCACTATACCGCCGCCTTGAGTCCGTTCCTGGTCAACCAGGTGGCCGCCCTGGCGAACGAGCCCGGCAAGGCGGCGTTCACCCAGATCATCTCGGACGTCCTGGCGAATCCGGACGCCTACGATGCGGCCAAGCGCGCGGGCGACGATCAGCTCACCGGCGGCCGGGGCAAGGACACGCTCCTGGGATTTGCCGGCAACGACCGCATCGCCGGCGGGCGCGGGGCCGACAAGCTCTTCGGCGGCGCGGACGCCGATGCCTTCGTGTTCAAGGCGATCAGCGACAGCACGGCCTCATCGAAGGGCCGGGACACGATCTACGACTTCGCGCGCAAGCAGGGCGACGTGATCGATCTGACCGGCATCGACGCGAGCCGGAGCCTCGCAGGCGACCAGGATTTCACCTTTATCGGTCGCTCGGGCTTTCACGGCGTCGAGGGGGAGCTGCGCTACTCCAAGATCAAGGGCGGCGTGATGCTCCAGGCCGACGTGAACGGCGACTCCAAGGCGGATTTCGCCGTCGTCGTGAAAGGCGTCTCATCCCTGACGCAGGGCGACTTCCTGCTCTGAGCGCATCGTTTCGGAAAAGTGGATCCGGTTTTTAGCGTCAAACGATGCGCCCCTGAAGAAGCCCTTATTCCAGCGTCACGGCGGTGCCGTTCGCCGTCACCATCATCATGCCCTCGTTGGCGCCGAGCGCGCCGTAATCGAGCTGCACGCCCACGATCGCGTGGGCCCCGAGGCGCTCGGCCTCCTCGATCATCTCCCGCAGGGCCGTGTCGCGTCCGTCGCGCAGCACGCGCTCGTACGAGCCGGAGCGTCCGCCCACCACGTCCCGGATCGACGCGAAGAAGTCGCGAAACACGTTGGCTCCGAAGATCGCCTCGCCCGAGACGATGCCCCGGTAGGAGGCGATGCGGCGGCCCTCGACGGTCGGCGTGGTGGTGATGATCATGGGGATCTCCTTGGTGGCGTTCCCTGATATGGGGCGCCGTGGCCAAGGTGCCATTGCGGGCTCAGATCCCGAGGCGCCTGCGCCAGTCCTTCGGAGCTTCGATCGCCCCGAGGCCGAGCCATTCGGCCATGAGGCGAAGTTCCTCGCTCAGGGGCGCTGCGATCTCCTCCGGGGCCACACCGGCCTCCGGGTGAATGGAGTGCACGAGAAGCCGGCCCCCGGCCCGGTCGGCCTTGAGGTCGAGGCGGGCCACGATGTTTTCGCCCAGCACGAAGGGCAGGCAGTAGTAGCCGTATTCGCGCTTCTCGGCCGGGGTGTAGATCTCGATCCGGTAGCGGAAGTCGAACAGGCGCTCCGTGCGGGTGCGCTCCCAGACGATGGGATCGAAGGGCGAGACAAGCGCCCGCGCCTCGACCCGGCGCGGCAGCTTCGCGGCGGGATCGAGATAGACCGGTCCCGGCCAGCCCTCGACCGCCACCGGCACGAGGTCGCCATTCTCCACGAGCTCGGGAACGCGCGCCTTCGCGTCGGTGGGCTCGATGCGGAAGTAATCGCGCAGGCATCGCTCGCTGGCGACGCCCAGCGCCCGAATCGAAAGCCGCAGCAACTCGCGCTGCGCCTCCTCGTCCGAAGGCGTCGGGGCGTTGAGGATGTCGGACGGCAGCACGCGCTCGGGGATGTCGTAGACGCGCTCGAATCCGCGCCGGGTCGCGGTGGTGACCTCGCCGGCCCAGAACAGCCACTCGAGGGCGCGCTTGCCGTCGCTCCAGCCCCACCAGGAGCCCTGGCCCTTGTGGCCGCCGCTGAGCTCGCCCGCGCTCAAGGGCCCACGCGTCTCGATCTCGCGCCGGACCTCCTCGATGAAGGCGCGCTTCTCGCGGCCGAAGCGGGCGAGCCCGCCATAGGTGCCCTCGCCCCTGGCCGCCCGGGCCATGCGCCAGCGGAACAGGGGATGCAGGTCGAGCCGGATGAGGGACGCCTCATGCCCCCAGTACTCGAAGGCGCCGCGCTTCCTCGGGTGATAGGCGGTTCGTTCCAGCAGGTCGCGCTCGTAGGCGCCCAGCCGCGAGAAGAGCGGCATGTAATGGGCCCGGACCAGCACGTTCACCGAATCGATCTGGAGCAGGTTCGAGCGCCCGAGAACGCGGGCGACGTGGCGCCCGGTCGGGGCGGCGGGGCGGCCTTCGGCGAGGCCCTGGGCGGCGAGCGCGATGCGGCGGGCCTGGGAGCGGGAGAGGCGGGTACGGGCGGTCATGGCGGGCGTCGGATGCGGGGGCGCCCAGCTAGCGCCATGCGGCGCCGGATCGCAAGAGGGACGCAGGAGGGAAGAATGCGCGGGCGCCGCGCCACTATGCGCAGTGTCGCGCGGCGGCGGGTCCCCGATATGATCATGCATGTGCGCTGTGATGGCTTCCGGCATCGTTCCCGGAGGCATGGGAACGCTCCATGGCACCCTGTCCGGCCTTGTTGTCGCTCGCGACCGCCGTTCCGCCCCATATCCTGACGCAGAAGGATATCGCGACAGCCGCGCGCCGGGTCTTCGGCGCGCAGTTCGGCGATTTCGACAAGGTCGAGCAGGTCTTCCAGACGGCCGGGGTCGTCCAGCGCCATGCCGCGCGGCCGCTCGAATGGTACCTCGAGCCGCACGGCTGGCCCGACCGGACGGAGGTCTATCTGCAGAGCGCGGCGGATCTGTTCGAAGAGGCGGCCCGCAAGGCCCTGGCCGCCGCCGGGCTGAACGGCTCCGACGTCGACGCGGTCGTCACTGCCTCCTCGACCGGAATCGCGACGCCGAGCCTCGACGCGTATCTGCTGGACCGTCTCGGCTTTCGCGAGGATGTGGCGCGCATTCCCCTCTTCGGTCTCGGCTGCGCCGGCGGCGTGACCGGGTTGGCCCTCGCCACGCGCCTCGCGGCGGCGTCTCCTGGAGCCACCATCCTGTTCGTGACCGTCGAGCTGTCGACGCTCGCCGTCCGGCCCGACAAGCTGACCGCCGCCAACGTGGTGTCGACGGCCCTCTTCGCCGACGGCGCGGCCGCCCTCGTGGTCCGGGCCGGCGACGGCGGCTTCGCCACGGTGCAGGGCTGCGGCGAACACACCTGGCACGACACGCTGGACATCATGGGATGGGACATCGACCCGGACGGGTTCGGCGTCGTCCTGGCACGGGCGCTGCCGCCCTTCGCCGAGGCGCATCTCGGCCCGGCCGTGGCGGGCATTCTGGACCGGCTCGGGATCCCGGCTTCGTCCATCGACCGCTTCGTGTGCCATCCGGGCGGACCCAAGATCATCGCGGCGCTCGAGCATGTGCTGCATCTCGACCAGGGCACCCTGGACCACGAGCGGGACGTGCTCGCCATGTACGGCAACATGTCCGCCCCGACGGTCCTCTTCGTGCTGGAGAGGGTCCTCCGCTCCGGCCTGCCGCAGCGCTGCCTGCTGATCGCCATGGGGCCGGGCTTCACCGCATCCTGTCTCGTCCTGGAGCGCAGCCGGTGAGCGCCGGCCCCGCCCTGCTGACGCTGGTCACCCTGCAGAGGGCGGGGGAACTCGCCTGGGCACGGCGCAACACGCGGCGGCTGAAGGCGCGCGGCGCGATCGAGGTCGGGGCGGGGCACTACCGGCTGATCGTCCTGGTGCATGCCGCCTGGCTGCTCGGACTCTGGATCCTGGCCT
Organism: Pseudomonadota bacterium; assembly: GCA_023426505.1. GTDB lineage: Bacteria > Pseudomonadota > Alphaproteobacteria > Rhizobiales > Beijerinckiaceae > Microvirga. The sequence goes on along the minus strand of JAFAAP010000145.1, from coordinate 31,221 downwards.
GGAACCGGCCCTTGGCAACCGGCTGGGCCGTGGCCTATCTGGCGCTCCAGGCCGCCCGACTCTGGGTCCTGGCATCCCTCGGCGAGCGCTGGACCACGCGCATCGTCGTCCTGCCGAGGGCGCCGCTCGTTCGCACCGGCCCCTACCGGTTCATGAGCCATCCCAACTATCTCATCGTTGCCGCCGAGATCGCCGTTCTGCCCCTCGCTTTCGGGCTTGTGTGGTACGCGCTCCTGTTTTCCCTCCTGAACGCCGCGGTGCTGACGATCCGGATCCGCGCCGAGTCGCGGGCGCTCCGGGAATTCGCCCGGCCGCAGGCCGCGTAGGGCGATGACGGCGCTCGGCATGCCGGGCGAGCGCGTGTCCGTCCGGACCTGGGCCGGGTTCTGCGCCATGGGACTGGGCATGTTCATGGCGATCCTGGACATCCAGGTGGTGGCCACGTCCCTGCCGGAAATCCGGTCGGCCCTCGAGATTCCGCCGGATCGGATGAGCTGGGTTCAGACCGCCTACCTGATCGCCGAGGTGATCTCGATCCCGCTGACCGGCTGGTTCACCCGCATGCTCACGATGCGCGGCCTGTTCGCGACCGCCATCGCGGTCTTCACCATGGCGTCCGTCGGGTGCGCCGCCAGCGCGGGCTTCGCGTCGCTGACCCTGTGGCGCGTGGTGCAGGGCTTCGCGGGCGGAACCCTGATCCCGACGGTATTCGCGGCGGTCTTCCTGCTCTTCCCGAAGAAGGACGAGCAGGTCGCGACGACCATCGCGGGCGTCCTCGCGGTCCTGGCGCCGACATTGGGGCCCATCGTGGGCGGCTGGATCACCCAGACCTTTTCCTGGCACTGGCTCTTCCTGATCAATGTCGGGCCGGGGATGGCCGCCGGCACGGCCGGGTTCCTGTGCCTCCCGAGGGAGCGCCCTGATCCCGGCCTGGCGCGCGCGTTCGACTGGATCGCCCTGCTCGGCGTCGCCATCGGTCTCGCGGCTCTCGAGATCGGCCTCAAGGAGGCCCCTCGCAGGGGCTGGCTCTCACCGGGCATCCTGGCGCTCTTCGTCCTGTGCATGGCTTCGGGAATCCTGTTCGTCCGCCGCACCCTGCGCGCGTCGGCGCCGGTGGTGGACCTGTCGGCCCTGGGCGACCGGCGCCTCGCGGTCGGATGCGCCCTGAGCTTCCTCACCGGGATCGGATTGTACGGCTCGGTCTATCTCATGCCGGTGTTTCTCGCGTTCGTGCGCGGCCACGGCTCGCTGCGGATCGGCGAGATCATGCTGGTCACCGGGGTCGCACAGCTCGTGAGCGCACCGCTCGTCATCCAGGCGGAGCGCCGGATCGACGCGGTCACCCTCACGCTCGTCGGGTTTGGTCTCTTCGGTCTCGGCTTGGGCCTCAGCGCCTTCCAGCCCCGCGATGCCGATTTCGACGCGATGCTCTGGCCGCAGGTGATCCGCGGGGTCGCGATCATGCTCTGCCTCCTGCCGCCGACCCGCGTGGCGCTCGGCCATCTTCCGCCCGATCGCGTGCCGGACGGGAGCAGCCTGTTCAACCTCATGCGCAATCTCGGCGGCGCCGTCGGCCTCGCCCTCATCGACACGGTGATCTGGACCCGGGCGCCCGAACATGCGCGGATCCTGCTCGCGCGGCTCAAAGGCGGGGACCTCGACGCCGCCCGCGCCATCGGCATTCCTGAAACCTTCCTGTCGGGGCCCCTGCCGTCGCCCGACAACCCGATGGTCCAGGCCTACGTGCGGCCCCTGCTCGAACGGGCGGGCCTCGCCACTGCTACGAACGAAGCCTGGGCGATGATCGCGGCGCTCGTGCTTCTGGGGCCGATCATCCTGGTTCTGTCAGGCCTCGGCAGGCGCCGGGTCTCCGCCATGAGGCCGTAACCCTGCAGCGCCGTCCGGGATCCGGAGAGGCGGGTCACGGGCATCGGAGGCGGCGCGACGTCGATGGAGGGACCCTCGCGGCAAGGGGTTATGGGATGTACCTCCACGGGAAGGCGACGGGAGGTCAATCGCCCAAAAGTCAACGGAGCCGGCAGGCAAAAGAGTCGAGTCCCTGCGACCTCGGGTTAAGAGAGGTGCAACTACGGCTCGTCGTCCCGGCACCCTCTGGCCGCCTGCCGATTGCGCCTTCAGTCTCACCCCTTCCCGAAAAAACCTGGAGGCGACGATGGGACGAGCAAAGCACGGGCACAAGAAAACGGCCATCTGGGACGCCGACGGCGCGAGAAACCTGGTTGCAGAGGGAGCCGCGGCCGGGACCGAGGTCGGGATCGACGTGGCCGCCTTCATCCGCAAGGCCAAGGGGCCGGTCGTCTACAGCCTGGCCGACGATGCGGGCGGCGCGTTCAGGATCGACCCGAAGACCGGAATCGTCACCGTGGCGGACGGATCCCTGCTCGATTACGAGTCGGCCCAGCACCATACCATCGAGGTCAAGGCCACGATCGGCCACAAGGCCGTCTACGGGCATTTCCACATCGGCGTCACGGACCGGGCGGAGGCCGAGCCAGTTTCCACCGCCCCTGACGGAAGGGCCGTGGACGGCGACGGCCCCGACCTGTCGGGCGACGGCCGCTACGTGGCCTTCAGGAGCAGCTCCCCGGACCTGATCCCAGGCGATCACGATGGCGGGCTCTCCGACGTGTTCGTCCGTGACCGGCAGACGGGCCAGATCGAGCGGGTCTCCATGAAGGCGGATGGCAGCGCCGATGCGGAGGCCTTCACGCCGGCCATTTCGGCCGACGGCCGCTTCGTGGCCTATATCAGCTTCGCGTCAGGCATCGTGGCGGGCGATACGAACGACACCGCCGACGTGTTCGTGTTCGACCGGGTGACGCACACGGCGAAGCGCGTCTCGGTCGCGTCGGACGGCACGCAGGGCGACGACTACAGCGGCGTCAGCGATTTCGCCGAGGCGCCGGCCCTGTCGGCGAACGGCCGCTTCATCGCCTTCGAGAGCAAGGCGTCGAATCTGGTGGCGGGCGACACGAATGGCGGGCACGACATCTTCGTCCACGACCAGCAGGCCGGCACGACCGAGCGGGTATCCGTCGCGCATGACGGCGCTCAATCGAACGGCTGGAGCCACGACCCGTCAATCTCGGCGGACGGGCGCTACGTGACCTATATGAGCTTCGCGTCCAACCTGGTGCCCGGCGACACGAACACAGGGGACGTCTTCCTGTACGACCGGCTCGCGGGCACGACCGAGCGCATCTCCGAGACCCGCAGCGGCCAGGGCGGGAGCGACAACAGCGGCGAGGCCGAGATCTCGGCCGACGGGCGCTTCGTGGTCTATTCGAGCTACGCGTCCAACCTCGTGCGCGGGGACACCAACGGCGTTGCGGACATCTTCGTGTTCGACCGGAAAACCGGCGTCACGGAGCGCGTGTCGATCGAGAGCGACGGGACGCAGCTCACCCGCGGCTCCTTCGACCCCGAGATCTCAGCGGATGGGCGCTACGTCACCTTCGAGAACGAGGCCTCCGACTATGCGGGTCCGGTGAACCCCGACCGGCAGGTGTTCGTGTACGACCGGTGTACGGACAAGCTCGCGCGGGTCGAGCGCGGGTTCTTCCCGAATCCGTCGCTGTCCGACGACGGCCAGACCCTGGCCTATGTGGACGAGGGCAGCGTCTTCGTGACCCAAACGAGGGACCTGTTCATCTGAAGCCAGCGCGAAGGGGCGCATAGGGAAGGGGAGACGCGCCCCGGCACGCCACCGGCCGCGCGTCTCCCCTTCCGGCCCGCAGGCTTAGCCGGATCCAACGAGCCTCGAGCCGAGTTGTCTTCCGGTCAACCCACCCGGAAGGTGTCGCATCATGGCCGACCCGGCTCCGCCGCCTCTTCAGCCTGCTGCGCCGCCGGCCAGCTCTCCCGTCCTGACGGCAGGCGGCATCGTCCTGGCGATCGGGGCGCTCTATTTCGGTCGGGACATCTTCATCCCCTTCGCCCTGGCGATCCTCCTGAGCTTCGCCCTGACACCCCTGGTGAACTGGTTCAGGCGCTTCCGGCTGCCCCGGATCGCCGCGGTGCTCGTCGCCGTGACCCTCGCGTTCATCCTCATCGCCGGCATCGCCTTCGTGGTCGGGCGCCAGCTGATCCAGCTCGCCGACAACCTCCCGTCCTACCAGACCACCATCACCCAGAAGATCCGCTCCCTGCAGCAATCGGCTCCTGGCGGCGGCGTGGTCGAGAAGGTCACCACCACCATCGAGGACCTCGGCAAGGAGATCTCGGGCGACAAGGCCAAGCCCGAGCAGCCGCAGTCCCAGCCGGGGCTTGGTGCAGGACCGGCGCCGCAGGAACCGGTCACGGTCCGCCTCGAATCCCCGCAGGCCAAGCCGCTCGAGATCATCCAGACCGTGATCGGCCCGCTGCTCGCGCCGCTCGCCACGGCCGGGCTCGTGGTCATCTTCGTCATCTTCGTGCTGCTCGAGCAGGAGGATCTGCGCGACCGCTTCATCAAGCTCGCCGGCGCGGGCGACCTCCAGAAGAGCACGCAGGCGATCAACGACGCGGCCGCCCGCGTCAGCCGCTACCTGCTGATGCAGCTCGTGGTGAACCTGACCTACGGCATCCCGATCGGCATCGCGCTCTATTTCATCGGGGTGCCCAATGCGATCCTGTGGGGGCTCCTGGCGGCCGTTCTGCGATTCATCCCCTATCTCGGCCCCTTCCTGGCCGCCCTCTTCCCGGTCGCGCTCGCGATCGCGGTCGATCCCGGCTGGACGATGCTGTTCTGGGTCCTGGGACTGTTCCTGTTCGCCGAGCTCGTCAGCAACAACGTCATCGAGCCCTGGCTCTACGGCTCCAGCACCGGCCTCTCGTCGCTGGCCATCATCATGGCGGCGATCTTCTGGACATCCCTGTGGGGACCGGTCGGGCTCTTTCTCGCCACTCCTCTGACCGTCTGCCTCGTGGTGATCGGCCGCTACGTGCCGCAGCTGGAGTTCCTCGGGGTCCTTCTGGGCAGCGATCCGGTGCTCGCCCCGGAGGAACGGCTCTACCAGCGCCTGCTGGCCGGCAACCTGGAGGAGGCGGTGGAAATCGCCGAGGATTACGTCGACGAGTGCTCCTCGCGGGAGTTCTACGACAATGTCGGCATTCCGGCCCTGCGCCTTGCGGAAAACGACCGCCAGCGCAGCACCACGGACACCAACTACCGGCGGCTCGTCGCCGACACGGCGATCTGCGTCGTGCGGGAGATCGAGGACCACGTCCGGGAGAAGGCCTCTGCCGGCAAGGCGGAGGACGGGACGGACCATGCAGTCCCGCCCTCTCCTCCGGCGGACCGGCCGCAATCCGTCCTCTGCGTCGCCGGGCGCACCGAGCTCGACCGCGCGGCGGCCGAAATGGCCGCGCAGGCGCTCGACGAGCGCGGCATCGGCGCCCGCGTCCTGCCGCCGATCGCCGTCAGCCAGGGCGCCCTCGGGCAACTCGACCTGGAGGGGGTGGACGTGGTCTGCCTGTCCTATCTGCACCCGCAGCCGCAGGTGTACGCCCGCTACATCTGCCGCCGCCTGCGTCGCCGGGCGCCGCATGTGAAGCTCGTCGTCTGCTGCTGGAACCTGGCGCCGGCCGCCGGCCAGACCGAGGATCTGAAGAAGCAGATGGCGGCCGATGCGGTCTTCGCCTCGCTGGAGGCCTGCGTCGACCAGGTGAATTCCTGGATCGCGCGCCCGGCCCAGCCCGGCGGAGCGCCCCCGGTCCTCCCCGACACGGAGCAGACGCAGCTCGCGGCCCTGCACGATCTCGGCCTGGCATCCGCCAGGAACCGGCAGTTCGATGAAGTATCCAGGAATGTCGCGAAGGCGTTCGATGCCCCGATCGCCCTCGTGTCCTTCGTCGACGAGGTGCTCCGGCCGCACCCGGCCGCACCGGCCGCAGGCGAGGAGGCGCAGGTCCCTCATCAGGCTCCTCACGACGGGGCGCTCGACGCCCACGTGGTCGCCGCCAACGAAGTGCTGGTGTCCGAGGACGTGACCAAGGACGACCGCTTCGCCGACGATCCGCTCGTGCTGGAGAAGGGGATCCGGTTCTATGCGGGAGCCCCGTTGCGGACCTCCTCCGGGCTGGTCATCGGGTCCCTGTCCGTGATCGACACTCAGCCGCGCGAGTTCCCGGAGCCGGACCGGCAGCGGCTCCAGGAAATGGCCGATGCGCTGATAGCCCAGATCGAGCGCCGGGCCGAGGAAAGCGAGGACCGCCTGTCGCAGGTCGCCGAAAGGAGTGTTTCGCCCAGGGAGCCGGTGGGTTCCGGTTGACCCGTCAGAGACGCCCAGCCGGTTTTCCGGCCGGGGCGACCGCGAGCGCCGTCGCCATGAAGCCGAGGAGCTTGAGGGCGGCCACCGTCATATGACCCGTCTCCCAGCGGGTGCGGACCTCATGAAAGCCGTCAGGGATCGGGCCGGGCCGCCACGTGGCCAGGACGCTGTTGGCGGGCGCCACCAGGGCGAACCAGGCGGCGAGTGCGAGGGCGAAGAGAACGGCTCCGGCCAGGGCGAAGCGGAAGCGGCCCGGCTCGTGGCGCAGCAGATAGGCCAGGACGCCGACGACCGGGATGATCCCGAGATCGAGCGGCGCCCCCACGACGGCGAAGAGCCGGAACTGCCCGTTGAACACGGTCGCCTCGCGCCACAGCTCCGGCGACCAGACTGCAAGCCGCGGCGGCGCCTCCAGCACATGGGCGAAGGAGGGCCCGAGGCTGAGGGCCGCGATGGTCAAGGCGGCGAGACTCCAGATCCGGAGCATCATGCGACACTCTCCTTTTCGGCCGCCGGCCCGAGGGCGAGCGGCCGATGGGCCACCTTAGCATCGCCCTCGAACGCCGCTACCCCGCACGGCCGCCTCGCGCGGTTCCTTGACAACGCACGGCGAAAGGCAGAGCGTCGACCGTGCGGCAGATCACCCGATCCGGCCGCGTGCGTTTGCGTCCGCCACATCATCCTTCACGGGAGGTCGTGATGCAGTCGTTCATGTCATCGGCAACAGCTTGCGCTTCAGCCCTTCTGTTCCTCCTGGCGCCAGCCTCCGCGCAACAGCAGCACCAGCACACCATGGTCAATCCAGGCGACATCACCTGGAGGGACGGTCCTCCTTCGCTTCCCAAGGGGGCGCAGATGTCGCTCCTCTATGGGGATCCGACGAAGGAAGGCATGTTCGTGATGCGGCTGAAGTTCCCGGAAAACTACAGGATTCCGCCCCACACCCATCCGACCGACGAGGTCGTCACCGTTGTCAACGGGGAGTTCAACATCGGTATGGGACCGACATTCGACCCGGGCAAGACGAAAGCCATCACGGCCGGGGGCGTCATCGCCATGCCGCCGGGCACGCAGCACTTCGTGCAGACCGGGAGGGAAACCGTGGTGCAGCTCAGCACCCGGGGTCCGTGGGGGATCACGTACGTGAATCCGGCGGACGATCCCCGAAAGACTCAGTAGACGTGCCCCGCACGGAAAGCGGGCAGATCGGGGCGTCCGATCGACGGGTTCTTGCCGTCCGTTTTGCTCGGGCAGGGGAGGACACCGCTGTCGCCCGGCGCTCGCTCCCTTGTCGGGGGCGAACGCATATCTGCCCTGCAGTCATATCCTGGGACAAGCTCCCGCCTGTCCCCTAAAGCATCGGCCCCCGGAGTGGACATGCGCTTTTCGGGCCCGATCCGATGCCGTCTCCTTGCATGAGAGCTTCGTCGATGGCGGAGCCCGGGGCTCCGCGTCAGCGCGAAGCGGGTCCACTTTTCCGCACGATGCGCTACATCGGCTGCAGCAAGGCGAAGGACGAAGATGGACCAGTCGACACGAGAGACGCTGCGGCCCGGCACGGGGCACACGCTGAGCCAGGCCGAGATCCGCCGGATCATCTTCGGCATCATGCTGTCGATGCTGCTCGCGGCCCTCGACCAGACCATCATCGCCACGGCCCTGCCGACCATCGGGCGCGAGCTCGGCGATCTGGAGCACCTGCCCTGGGTGGTGACGGTCTACCTGCTCACCGCAACGGCCGTGACGCCCCTCTATGGCAAGTTCAGCGACAGCCATGGCCGGCGGGTCACGATGCTGATCGGCATCGTGGTCTTCATCATCGGGTCCGTGGCCTGCGCGCTCGCCCCCACCATGATCGTCCTGATCCTCGCCCGCGGCCTTCAGGGGCTCGGCGGCGGCGGGCTCATCGCGCTCGCCCAGACCATCGTGGCCGATCTCGTGCCCCCGAAGGAGCGCGGGCGCTACCAGGTCTATTTCGCCAGCGTGTTCATGACCTCGAGCCTGCTCGGGCCCGTGCTCGGCGGATTCTTCGCGGAGCACCTGCACTGGTCGGTGATCTTCTGGATCAACCTGCCGCTCGGGCTCGTGGCCCTGTTCATCGCCTTCCACGGCCTCAAGAAGCTGCCGCAGGTGCACCGGCCGCACCGGCTCGATCTCCTGGGCGCGCTCGTCATGGTGACCGCGACCGTGTCGCTCCTGCTGGCGCTCAGCTGGGGCGGGCTTCGCCATCCGTGGGGCTCGTGGCAGATCCTCGGGCTCTTCGCCGGGTCCGCCATCCTCTGGGGCCTGTTCGCCCTGCGGATGCGCATGGCGCCGGAGCCGCTGATTCCGCCCGGCGTGCTGCACAATCCCGTCGTGCGCATGGGCACGCTCGCGGCCTGCTTCGGCATGGGCACCTATATCGGGCTGACCATCTACCTGCCGGTCTATTTCGAGGCGGTGCGCGGCCTCTCGGCCAGCGCCTCGGGCCTCGCCCTCATCCCGCTCATGGCCGGCACCGTGGTGGGCGCGACGCTGTCGGGCCGCATGATGGCGAAGGTGAAGCACTACAAGCGCCTGCCGGTCGGCGGACTCCTCGTTGCCATGGCGGCCACGGGGGTGCTGGCGGTCTATGGCGCCGTGATCCCGCTCCTCGGGGTCGAGGCGGTCCTCGCGGTGATCAGCATCGGGCTCGGCACGCTCCTGCCTGTCTCGACCGTGGCGATCCAGAACGCGGTGAAGCCCCACGAACTCGGCACGGCGACCGGCGCAGCGAACTTCTTCCGCTCCCTCGGTGGCGCCCTGATCGTGGCGATCTTCGGGGCGATCGTGCTGACCGGCACGGGCCTGTCGGGTGCGGCGAGCTTCGAGAGCCTGGCGGCGACGGCGGCGCAGAGCGGCGTCAACCTGTCGGATGTGTTCAGCCATGTCTTCATGGCGGCCGTGATCGGCTTCGCGCTCGCCTTCCTGTTCCTCCTCGCCATGGAGGAGCGGCCCCTGCGCGGTAGCGCCGTCAAGGCCGCCGAGTCGGCGGTCGCGGATTGATGGCGGGTAAGCCGGCGCTCACTTCTCCCGGTGAGGGGTTGCTGTCGTTTCAGGATGAGGCGCGCTTTCCCTCCCCCTTGCGGGAGGGGGGCGCGAAGCGCCGCGTGGGGGTCGTAAAGCCGGAGCGCTGCGCTTGAACCTCATAGGCTCGGCAGAGTGACAGTGCTTCCCTGGACGCAGGTCTCACCCGGTCGCCCCACCCCCACCTCCAACTCCTCCCCGCAAGGGGGAGGAGAGTTCGCGCGGCGCCGACTATGAGAATTCTCGAACGGTCCAGCCCCTCATCCTCCTTCGCTCGACCTCGCCTCGGCGGGGAGAGGTGAGGCTGTGCGGCACGCGGGAGGGTTGATCAGTCCAGCGTCTGCCGGAAGCGCAGCACCGCGACCGTCATGGCCGCAAGCATGAAGGCCACGAGGGCCAGCACGTCGGTTTGCAGGTCCACGAAGCCCGCGCCTTTCAGCATGATGCCCCGCACGATGCGCAGGTAATGGGTGAGGGGCAGGATCTCGCCGACGGCTTGCGCCCAGCCCGGCATGCCGCGGAACGGAAACATGAAGCCGGACAGCAGGATGTTGGGCAGGAAGAAGAAGAACGACATCTGCATCGCCTGGAGCTGGCTCGTGGCGATGGTCGAGAAGGTGTAGCCCACCGACAGGTTCGCCAGAATGAACAGCAGCGTCAGCGCCACGAGAAGCGCGAGGCTGCCGACGATCGGCACGCTGAAGAGAAGCTTCGCGGCTCCGAGGATCAACGCCCCCTGCAGCCCGCCGATCACCAGGTAGGGGGCGATCTTGCCGAGCATGATCTCGACGGGGCGGATCGGCATGGCGAGCAGGCTCTCCATGGTGCCGCGCTCCACCTCGCGGGTGACCGACAGCGCCGTGAAGATCAGCATGGTCAGCGTCAGGATCGTGCCCATGAGGCCCGGCACGATGTTGAGCCGGGTCTCGCCGGCCGGGTTGTAGCGGCGGTGGATCCTCAGCTCGTAGGGCAGGGGCTTCGGCGCGAGGCCCGCCACCGGCCCGGTCAGCTCGCGCGAGAAGACGCTCGACGACAGTCCCTGCAGGGCCGAGACCGCGCCGCCCGCCGCCACGGGGTCGCTCGCATCCGCGATCACCAGCACGGCGGGGCGCTCGCCCCGGATCAGGTCGCGGCCGAAATGGGCCGGGATCTGGACCCCGAACTGCACCTTGCCGGACAGGATCAGGTGGTCGAGCTCCGCCTCGCTCGCGGCGCTCGCCCGGATGTCGAAATAGTCGCTCACCCGCATGGCCGAAAGGAACGAGCGCGCGAAGGAGCTCTCGTCCTGGATCAGCACCGCGGTCGGCAGGTGCTTCGGGTCGGTGTTGATGGCGTAGCCGAACAGGAAGAGCTGGAACAGCGGGATGAAGATCATCGTCGCGAAGGTGATGCGGTCGCGGCGCAGCTGCAGCAGCTCCTTGACGAAGGCCGCGTAGATTCGCCCAAGCGATGCCCTCAATCCCCGTCCGCGCCCGTCGCCGATGCCTGCACCCGCGCTCATGCGAAATTGTCCTTCGTGCGGCTCATCAGGTCGATGAACACGTCCTCGAGGGTGGCGTCGCCCGGCGTCCAGACCTGCGGCCCGCGCCCGCGCAGCTCCCGCGTCGAGGCGTCGAGCGCCGCCGCGTCGCGTCCGCTCACGTGCAAAGCCGTTCCGAAGGGCGCCACCATGTCGACGCCCGGCAGCGCCTTCAGGCGCTCCGCCAGGTCGGCGAGATCCGGGCCGGTGACCGTGTAGGTGGCGAGATGCGCATTGGCGATCACCTCGTCGACGGTCCCCTGCGCGAGCAGGTCGCCGTAGGCGATGTAGGCGATCTCGTGACAGCGCTCGGCCTCGTCCATGTAGTGGGTCGAGACCAGCACCGTGATGCCCTCGTGGGCGAGCGCGTGGATCTCGTCCCAGAAGTCGCGCCGCGCCTTCGGGTCGACGCCCGCGGTCGGCTCGTCGAGGAGGAGGAGCTGCGGCCCGGGCAGGATGCAGGCGCCGAGAGCGAGGCGCTGCTTCCAGCCGCCCGAGAGCTCGCCCGCGAGCTGATCGGCGCGGTTCTCGAGCCCGAGGCGGCGGATCGCTTCGCGGGCGGAGGCGCGCGGGTCGGGGAGGTTGTAGACGCGGGCGACGAATTCCAGGTTCTCGCGAATGGAGAGGTCCGCATAGAGCGAGAAGCGCTGCGTCATGTAGCCGACATGGCGCTTGATCTCGGCCGATTGGGTCAGGATGTCGTAGCCGAGGCACGTGCCACTGCCGCCGTCCGGCGTCAGCAGCCCGCAGAGCATGCGCAGGGTCGTGGTCTTGCCGCTGCCGTTCGGCCCGAGGAAGCCGTAGATCAGGCCGCGATGGACCTGCATGGTGAGATCCCGCACCACCGTCCGGCCGCCGAACGATTTGGTGAGCCCGTGCACGTCGATCACGATGTCGGCGGAAGGCTCGGGCCGGGCGGTGGGGTGTGCGGTCATGATCCCCTCATCCGCCGAGAGGCAGGACAGTGACGGGCAGGCCGATCGGCAGGTCGGCGCCGTCCGCGGGCTTGGCCTCGACCCGGAACACGAGCTTGGCGCGCTCCTCCTGGCTGAAGATCACCGGCGGCGTGAACTCCGCCTCGCGGGCGATGAAGCTGATGCGGGCGCGAAGCCCCGGCTGGCAGCTGTCGCAGGTTACCCCGACCTCCTGCCCGAGCGCGACCGTCGCGAGCTTCGGCTCCGGCACGTAGAAGCGGATGCGCCGGTTCTCCGGCGGCAGGAGGGAGAGGACCGGCTGGCCCGCATTCACCGTCTCGCCCGCCCGGAAGAACACGTCCTGCACCTGGGCATCGGCCGGGGCCGTCACCCGGCGCCTGGCGAGCCGCGTCTCGGCCTGGTTCAGGGCTGCCTCCGCCGCCTCGACATTGGCTTGCGCCGCCCTGATCGTGGCCGAGCGAGCGGCAATCCCTCCGGCCTCGATCTGCCGCTGCACCTCCTCGAGCGCCGCCTTGTCGCGCTCGAAGGCGGTGCGCGCCTGGTCGTACTGGGCCTTGGCGGCGATCCCGCGCTCGTAGAGGGTCCGCTGCCGGTCGAGTTCCGTCTGCGACAGGGTGAGCTGCGCCTTCGCCCGCTCCTCCTGGGCCTTGATGATCGCGATCTGCTCCGGCCGCTGGAGAGCCGCCTGGAGATCGGCGAGCTCGGCGCGCGCCTGCTGCAGCTTCGCGTCGGACTCGTTGCGCTGGGCGAGCTGCATCGAGGATTCGAGGACGAAGAGAGGCGCGCCCTTTTTCACCTGGTCGGCGGAATCGACCGAGAGCGTCTCGATGCGTCCGCCGTCCTCCGGCGCCATGAAGACGAGATAGCCTTCCACATAGCCCTGGAAGCCCTGCGCGGTTCCTCTCGGGCGCAGCACGTACCAGGCCCCGAACCCGCCGGCCGCGAGGACCACCACCAGCCCGATGAGCAGAGCGCGCTTCATGACGGCTGTCCTTTGAGCGCCTTCATCATCATGGCCAGATGCGCGTCGAGCATCCCGCCGACGTCGATCGGATCGAGGCGCTGGAACAGGCTGGTCCAGATGAGCGCCATCAGTCCCGGCGCGATCGCGAGCTGCGGGAAACGTACGATCTCGTCCGACCGGAACTCGCCGCTCGCGACGCCGCGCTCCGCGATGCCGCGCAGGAGGGCGAGCCCCCGACTGATCACCTCGCGGTGGTAGATCTCCGCCAGTTCCGGGAAGCGCGAGCCCTCGCGCAGGAACAGGCGCACGATGTCGAGTCGGCGGGTGCCGAGCACCTCCTGACGCAGAAAGGCGAACAAAGCCCGGAGCTGTTCCTCGGCCGTCATGTCGAGGGCCAGGACCTTGTGCTCGATGGTGCCGAGAGCGCCGCCGATGCCCGATTTCACCAGGGCTTCGAAGAGAGCCTGCTTCGACGGAACGTAGAGGTAGATCGTGCCCTTCGCGACCCCGGCACGGGCCGCTACGTCATCGAGACGAGCCTCCGCGAAGCCCTTGTCGAGAAAGACGTCGAGGGCGGCGTCCAGGATCGCCTGCAGCCGCGCCTGCCGGTCGTTCTCGCTCCGGGCCGGAGCCTTCTTGGCGGGGCGCTTCCTCAGCGACATGCTCAAATCTTAGCTCTATGACTGACTAGTCAGTCATAGATACTCCCTTGCGATGTTTCTGTCGAGGGGGGAGCCGATCCTGAATCGGGCGGGAGGGCTGCGTCAGGCCCCAACTCGGCAGGATCCGATCTCACGCGTCGGGCAATGTCGGCGGATCGTGCCGCTCAAACCACGATGTTTTGAGAGTTCATGCCGCGTCGGAGGCGCTATAGCTTAAGCACATGAGCCAGCCCTCCCTTATCCTCCGCCGCCTCACGTCCGCCGACCTGCCGCTGATGCGCAGGCTCAACGCCCTGTTCGCCCAGGTCTTTGACGAACCCGAGACCTATGGGGCCGAGCCGCCGGACGACGCCTACCTCGAAGCCCTGCTCGCCAAGGAGCACGTCATCGCCCTGGTGGCCCTTTCGGGCGGGGAGGTGATCGGCGGACTCGTGGCCTACGAGCTCGACAAGTTCGAGAAGGCCCGGCGCGAGGTCTACATCTACGACCTCGCGGTCGACGAGGCGCATCGGCGGCAGGGCGTCGCCACGGCCTTGATCGAGCATCTCCGCGCCATCGCGGCGCGCCGGAACGTCTGGGTGATCTACGTCCAGGCTGATTACGGGGACGATCCGGCAGTCGCGCTCTACGATAAGCTCGGGATCCGGGAGGAGGTCATGCATTTCGACATCCCGGTGGACCGGACGGCCCGCTGACCGACTCCGGAGCCTTGAGGGCTCAGCGGCGCTGGCGGATCAGGATCCAGGCGGCCGCCACCACGATCACCAGCATCAGCCCGATACCCACCGTCTCGAACAGGGCTTCCATCCGGGCCTCGCCCGGAGGCGGCGCGTCCGTGCCGCCCTCGCTGCCCGGCGGCGACCCGGCCGAGCCGACGCGGACGGGGGAGCTCTCCGGCCGGAGAATCAGCAGGTCGGGCAGGGCAAAGTCAGGGACGATCGGCGGCATCGGTTCTCCTGGCAGCTGTCCTGCATGGTTAATGATCCGGTCCTCCCGCCGGTTTCGGCGCCCCTGCGGCCTCATGCCTGGGGATAGCCGCGCGAGCCTGTGGAGGATTCCGGGAATTCGGGCACTTTCCCGGCCCGCCGCGTGTTAGGACGAGGCCGGTTTGGAACATTCGCACGAGGGAGGCTGATGAAGGTCGGCATCGACATGGGACAGGCGTCCTCCGCGCCCGGAGGAGGGTCGGCGCTGCTCGATCTGGAGGAGCTCCTGGCGACGCGCCTGCTCGTCCAGGGCAATTCCGGCTCCGGCAAGTCGCATCTGCTGCGCCGGCTCCTGGAGCAGAGCGCATCCCTGGTCCAGCAGGCCATCATCGACCCGGAGGGCGACTTCGTCACGCTCGCCGACAGGTTCGGCCACGTGGTGGTGGACGCCTCCCGCAGCGAGGGCGACATCCAGCGCATCGCCGCCCGCGTGCGCCAGCACCGGGTGTCGGTGGTGCTGAGCCTGGAGGGCCTCGACGCCGAGGCCCAGATGCGCTGCGCAGCGGCTTTTCTCGGCGGCCTGTTCGATGCGGACCGCGACTACTGGTACCCGATGCTCGTCGTGGTGGACGAGGCGCAGCTCTTCGCGCCGGCCGCCGCCGGCGACGTGTCGGACGAGGCGCGGAAAGTGTCCCTCGGGGCCATGACCAACCTCATGTGCCGCGGCCGCAAGCGCGGGCTTGCCGGCATCATCGCGACCCAGCGCCTCGCCAAGCTCGCCAAGAACGTGGCGGCCGAGGCCTCGAACTTCCTCATGGGCCGCACCTTCCTGGACATCGACATGGCCCGCGCGGCCGATCTTCTCGGGATGGAGCGCCGGCAGGCAGAAATGTTCCGCGACCTCGAGCGCGGCCATTTCGTGGCGCTGGGGCCTGCGCTCTCCCGCCGCCCGGTCCCGATCCGCATCGGGGCGGTCGAGACCTCGGCCCGCTCGGGCAGCTTCAAGCTCGTGCCCCTTCCCGAACAGCCGAAGGACGAGGCGCGCGACCTCATCTTCAAGCCGGGCGAGGACGAGCCCGTGCGCCCGGTCATGCCGCGCCGCGCCCCGCCGCCTCCGCCGGCCCCGTCCACAAACGACCTCCTGGCCCAGCTCGCCCGCACCCGGCCTGCCGCCGCGCCGGAGCCCGAGGCCGAGGCGACAGAGGAATCGAAGGCCGAGCGCGACGCGACCCTCGACGCCATCCTGCGCGAGATCCTCGACGATCCGGAGGCCGCCTTCCGCACGGTGGCGGTGCTCTACCAGGACTTCCTCGTGCGCTGCCGCATCCGCCGCGTGAGCGGCGAGCCCTTGAGCCTGCCGGCCTTCCGCCGCCGCCTCGCGGTGGCGCGCGCCGGCGTCGACACGGCGACCGCCGAAGGCACCGAGTGGGACCGCGCCGTCGCCTTCGCGGCGGATCTGGCGGAGGACATCCAGGGCGTGTTCCTGCTGCTCGCCCGCGCCGCCATGGAGGGCTCGGCCTGTCCGCCGGACGGCGAGATCGCCCGCGCCTGCGGCAGCCGCTCGCCCGGCCGCGCCCGGCGCCTCATCGCCTACATGGAGAGCCGCGGCATCGTCGTGACCCGCAACGACCCGCGGGGGCTTCGCATCATCGCGCTGCCCGATCTCGGCTGGGAGACCGGCCCGGGCGACCCGAACGCCTTCGAGGAACCGGTGGCGAGCTCCGACAACCGAGACCTGTTCGCAGTCGGGTAAGGGCGCCGACGGGGACTTCCGCCGTGCTGCTCAAAAGTGGCATCGACGATATCGCCGGGAGGGATGCCTTGTCAGGGTTCCGGTTCGTCTGTTCAATCGCTCCCGGAACCATTCTCTAATGCGGGCTGGCGGGGCTGCTGACACCGGACCGGAGAGGGAGCCATGACCACCTATCACGGACAATGCTTTTGCGGCGCGGTCGAAGTCGAGGTCTCCGGCTCCCCGGAGGGCATGGGCTACTGCCACTGCCGGTCGTGCCGGTCATGGTCCGGCGGGCCGGTGAACGCTTTCAGCCTCTGGAAGCCCGAGGCGGTGCGCGTCACTTCGGGGGCCGAGCATGTCGCGACGTTCCAGAAGACGCCGTTCAGCCAGCGCCAGTACTGCGCCAAGTGCGGCGGACACCTGATGACCAACCATCCGACCATCGGCCTCGTGGACGTGTTCGCCGCGACGATTCCGACCTTCCCGTTCACCCCCGGCGTTCACGTCAACTACGCGGAGACAGTGTTGCCAATGCGGGACGGACTGCCGAAGTTCAGGGACTTTCCCGCCGAAATCGGCGGCTCAGGCGAAACGATCGCGGAATAATCGCGATACGCGGCGCCTCGTCGTGCTGCCCGATCTCGGCTGACACGGGCCGGGTTTGCGGGTAGGTCTTCTGCTTCAATGAGCCACCGCCGTCATTGAGGGGCCGCGCAGCGGAGCCCGGAGCGACGGCTGGGGTTAGGTACAGGGAAGCGACATGCACAACGACCGTCTGAGCCTCGATGAAATCGCCCGCCGCGTCGACGCGAAGGCCACCGATTATTGCGACCTCAGCGACCGCATCTGGGCGACGCCGGAGCTCGCCTTCGAGGAGCACCGCTCGGTCGAGGCGCAGATCGCCATGCTGGAAGCCGAGGGCTTCCGCATCACCCGCAATGTCGGCGGCATGGCGACCGCCTTCGTGGCCGAGTTCGGGCGCGGCGGACCGGTCGTCGGCATCCTGGGCGAGTTCGACGCGCTGCCCGACCTGGCGCAGAAATCCGGAGAGATCGCGCACGCGCCGACGATTGCCGGCACGCCGGGCCACGGCTGCGGCCACAACCTGCTCGGCGCGGGGTCGGCACTCGCGGCCGTGGCGCTCAAGGATGCGCTCGAGGCGGAGGGCATCGCCGGCACCGTGCGCTACTACGGCTGTCCCGCGGAGGAGAGCGGGTCGGGCAAGACCTTCATGGCCCGCGCGGGCCTGTTCCACGATCTCGACGCGGCTTTCTGCTGGCATCCGAGCGTGGTCAACGAGGTGCAGACCACGTCGTCTCTCGCCTGCATCCAGGCCTACTTCCGCTTTAAGGGCCGCGCCTCGCATGCCGCCGCCGCGCCCCATGTGGGCCGCAGCGCGCTGGACGCGGTGGAGCTGATGAACGTGGGCGTCAACTACATGCGCGAGCACATGCCGTCCGATGCGCGGGTGCATTACGCCGTCACCAACACGGGCGGCGACGCGCCGAACGTGGTGCAGGCCTATGCTGAATCGCTCTACCTCGTGCGCTCACCGCATCTGCCGGACGCGGAGCGCCTGTTCGAGCGCGTCAAGAAGATCGCCGAAGGCGCGGCCCTGATGACTGAGACGAGCGTGTCGGTGCAGATCACCGACGCGACGTCCAACGTCGTGCCCAATAAGGTCCTGCAGGAGGCCATGTACGAGAACATGCGCCGCCTGGGGCCGCCGGCCTTCGACGATGCCGACTTCGCCTTCGCGGAAAAACTGCGCAAGGCGGCGCTGACGGAGGAGGACATCGTCGCGAGCGTGAAGCCCCACGACATGTTGCTCAAGTCCAGGATCCTGCACGACAGCCTGCTCGCCATGCCGACCCGCGAGGAGGTCATGATGGGCACCACCGACGTGGGCGACGTGAGCTGGATCGTGCCGACCGTGCAGTGCCACACGGCCTGCTTCGCCATCGGCACCCCGTTCCACACCTGGCAGCTCGTGGCGCAGGGCAACCTGCCCGCCGCCCACAAGGGCATGGTGCTGGCCGCCAAGGCCATGGCGTCGACCGCGGCCGATTGCTTGCGCAACCCGGAGCTGATCGCCCGCGCCAAGGCGGAGCTGAAGGAGCGCACCGGCGGGCGGGACTACGTCTGCCCGATACCGGACGACGTGACGCCGGACGACCTGCGCGCTAAGGCGGCGTGAGACACGAGGAGCGGGACATGAAGAGTGCCGACCATCCGGGGACGCAGCACAAGGTGCCGCTGGCGCATCTGCCCACTCCGCTCGAGCCGCTGCCCGCCCTGTCGCGCGCCCTCGGCGGCCCGGAAATCTGGGTGAAGCGGGACGACTGCACGGGGCTGGCGGGAGGCGGCAACAAGGCCCGCAAGCTCGAATACCTGATGGCCGAGGCCATGGCTCGGAAAGCCGACCGGATCGTGACCGCCGGCGGCATCCAGTCGAACCACGCGCGCCAGACCGCGGCCGCGGCGGCCCGGCTCGGCCTGCGCTGCACCCTGGTCCTGACCGATTCCGTGCCGGGCCGGGGCGCGGCCTATCACGGCGGTGCGAACCTGCTCCTCGACCGGCTCTTCGGGGCCGACATTCGCTTCTACGACGGAAGCGCCGATCCGGATGCCGCCATGGCGGAGGTCGCGGCATCCCATGCGGCCGAGGGCGAGCGGCCCTACGTGATCCCGGTGGGCGGCTCGAATGCGGTCGGCGCCCGCGCCTATGTGGATGCGGCCGCCGAGGTGGTGGACCAAGCCGTGATGCTGGGCCAGTCCTTCAGCCATGTGGTCCTGGCCACCGGCAGCGGCGGAACCCATGCCGGTCTCGCGCTCGGCCTCGCCGCCTGCGACGCGGCGATTCCGGTCATCGGCATCAGCGTGAGCCGTGCCCGCGACGCCGCAACGGAGCGCGTGCGGATGCTCGTCAAGAGCACCGCCGCGCTGATCGGGGTCGAGCACGATCCCGAAATCCAGGTGGATGACCGCTTCGTCGGCCCCGGCTACGGGCTGCCGACTGAGGCGATGCGGGAGGCGGTGGATCTCGCCGCCCGGACGGAAGGGCTTCTGCTCGATCCGGTCTATACCGGCAAGGCGATGGCCGGTCTGATCGCCCTCGTGCGCGAGGGACGCTTCGCGCAGGGCAATCGGGTCCTGTTCTGGCACACCGGCGGCAGCGTCGCGCTGTTCGCCTATGACGAGGTCTTTGCCGAGAAGAGGTGATTTTTCGCCCGTCTGGCCTCGTCGACTTTGCGTTTCGGCAAGCGTTCATTGGCGAACCATGGGGTCGCGCTTGCAAGTCTGCAACCTTATCTTCCAGGCAGACAGACAAGGAGCACGTCATGAAGCTGACCGGAATCCATCACCTCACCGCCGTCACGGCGAACGCCGCCGGCAACCATGCCTTCTACACCCAGGCGCTCGGCCTGCGCCTCGTGAAGAAGACCGTGAACCAGGACGACGTCTCCGCCTATCACCTGTTCTACGCCGACGGGCTCGCGTCGCCCGGCACGGACATTACGTTCTTCGACTGGCCGGTGGAGCGCGAGCGGCGCGGCACGCACAGCATTGTCAACACCGCCATGCGGGTGAACGGCGAGAAGACCCTGCAATGGTGGAAGGAGCGGTTCGATTCGCTGCGCGTTCCGCACCAGGGCATCGTCGAGCGCGAAGGCCGCCTGTGGCTCTCCTTCGAGGATCCGGAAGGCCAGCGCCTCGCCATGGTGGACGACGGCGGACGCGGCGACGAGGCCCATCCGTGGGAGCGCAGCCCTGTCCCGGCCGAGCACCAGATCCGGGGCCTCGGCCCCATCACCATCAGCGTGCCGCGGATCGACCGCACGGCGGCGGTGCTCACCATGGGCATGGACATGCGCGCCGCGCGGGAATACCGCTCCGGCGACACCCCGGTCCATGTGTTCGAGATGGGCGAGGGCGGGCCGTCAGCCGAACTGCACGTGGCGGTGGAGCCGCATCTCGATCCCGCCCAGCCGGGCGCGGGCGGCGTGCACCACGTGGCGTTCCGCACGCCGAACGACGAAACCTACCGGGAATGCGCCGAGCGCCTGCGGGCGATGCGCGCGCCGTCGAGCGGACCGGTCGACCGCTACTACTTCAAGAGCCTCTATTTCCGCGAGCCGAACGGAATCCTGTTCGAGATCGCCACGGACGGCCCGGGCTTCGCCACCGACGAGCCGATGGAGAGCTTGGGTGAGCGCCTCGCCCTGCCGCCCTTCCTGGAGCCGCGCCGGGCCGAGATCGAGGCGGGCCTGAAGCCTCTGTAGGACACCGACCGTCTCTCCCGTCCTTCGGCGGACGGGAGAGACATAGGAATACGATCCAGGATTTTCGCCGCTCCGCATTGAGGATGCGGCGGAATTCTGACACCATCGCGCCGATCGCCATAAACGGACGAGGGGGCGCTGATGTCGAACCTCAGGTCGATGCGGATTTCGGCTCTTGCCGCAGCTCTGGCTCTTGCGGGCGCGGCGACCTCTCCGGCGCAGGCGCAGCAGGGCGCCGGCCCATCGGTCATGCGCGAGCGGATCGACAGGCTGATCCCGGAATTCGAAGCCTATCTCCAGACCGGCATGAAAGGCTTCCACGTACCGGGCGCCGCCGTCGGCATCGTGCACGACGACAGGCTCATCTACATGAAGGCGTTCGGCGTGAAGGAGCTGAGCAAGCCGGATCCGGTGAATCCCGCCACGATCTTCCAGATCGGCTCGACCACCAAGGCCTTCTTCAGCGCGACGCTGGCCCAGGCGGTCGATGCGGGCAAGCTCGAATGGAGCGACCGCGTCTCCGACCTCCTGCCGGAATTCCAGCTGAGCGACCTCTGGGTCGGACGCGACTTCCGCGTCGTCGATCTCGCCGCCCAGCGCAGCGGGCTGACGCCCTACGTCAACGATGGCCTGACCGCACTCGGCTATGACGCCACAACGCTCGTCCGCTCCTTGCGCGGCGCGCCCCTGACGCTGACGTTCCGCTCCGACTTCACCTACACCAACATCACCCATATGGCCGGCGGGATGATCCTGGCGCGGAAGATGGGCGTGCCGTCCTGGGGCGACGTGGTCAGGAAGGGCCTCTTCGAGCCCCTCGGCATGACCTCGTCCACGACCTCGGCGGCGGCCATCGAGGCGGCGCCCGACCATGCCACCGGCCACCGCCAGGACAAGGACGCCACCGTCGTCATCCCGTTCCACGAATCCTTTCCCTACATTCATGGTCCGGCCGGCGGCATCAACTCCAACGTGCCCGATGTCTCGCAATGGCTCCGCATGCAGCTCGGGCGCGGTCAGTTCGAGAACAGGATCGTCGTCTCCGAGAAAAACCTCGACGCGACCTGGACCCCCCGCGTCGCCATGAACGAGCGGATTTCCTATGCTCTCGGCTGGGTCGTCACCTCGACCCCGAACGGACGGATCATCTGGCACAACGGCGGCACCATGGGCTTCGGCGCCCATATCGGCTTCCTGCCCGACCGCGGCGTCGGCGTGGTCGTTCTCACCAATGCGCAGAATCAGGGTTTTCCCGACGCGGCCGCGCAATGGTTCTACGATCGCCTCCTCGGCAACGATGCCGTCGACAACGTGGCGCTCGCTCTCCAGGCGGCTCACGCGAGGAAGGTCGCCGACCAGGAGAACGCCGCGCCTTCGGTCGAAGCTCCCGCCCAGGCCGCGGCGAACCTGGCCGGAACCTACACCTCGCCGCTTCTGGGCGACGCCACGGTCAGCGTCGAAGGCCCGAAGCTTCGGCTGAAGCTCGAGGATACGGAGGCTGTGCTGATCCTGACCATCCGCGACGATGATCTCTTCGACGCGCATCTCGACCCTGCCGGAGCCTATGCGCCCATCGTCGCCATGCTGGGCGACGAGGTCGTCACACAGGTTCGGTTCGAGCGGGACGACCATGGCGCGGTGAAGGCCATGAACTGGATCTCGCCGACTCTGCCGCAGGTCTTCAAGCGTCAGCAGTGACGGACAGGAGACGAGTCACATGACACGGATGAATCACCTCGTCCTGACAGCCATCGTAGCCGGCTTCTGCCTCGGCGTCGTCCAGGCATCCGCCCTTCCGGCCGCGTCCCTATCCGAGCTCGGTCCGGTCGCCGTCCCGGCGCAGTTCTTCCAGTTCTCCATCGACAGCGAGGACGACGCGTCCATCCACGACCGGCACTACGACTGGAAACAGTATCGCGACGCCACCAGCCGCAAGGAGCGGGTCCGGGACTATTACCGGATGCAGAAGGAGGCGGAGAAGGATTACTGGCGGGCCCAGAAGGACACGCAGAAGCAGATGATCAAGCGCCAGCGCGGCTGGTAGACGACCCCCGGAGCCAGGGTGCGGCAGCGGCGCTGCGTCTCGAGAAGCTTCAGGCCGTCGCTTGGCCTGAAGCCGCCAGAATTCCTTCGATGAGATCGACCACATCGGCCGCCTCTTCGAACGTCGCGAGGCGGCTTTTCTGTCCGGAAAGCAGCCTGGCGAGCTCCGCGATCTGATGCCCGTCGGCGCGAGCCGGCTCGATGTCGCCGCCCGAATGGGTCAGCCGGTACCACTCGCTCATCACGGCGATGTCCTTCGACCCTTTCACCTCGAAACGATTGAACTCCTCGGCCTCGCCTGCGACCGCCGCATCGATGGTCATCCGCGCCTTCGCGAATTGCAGCACGGTGTGCAGGCGCGTCTCGCTCCCGTTGGGGCCACGCTCGACCTGCTTCTCGACGATCCTGCCCGGCCCGAACAGGCGGCCGGCCAGGAACATGAAGTGGGACACGACCTCGCGGGTGAATCCGCCCTGCTCGGGACCGGCGAGCCAACCGGCCGCGCCCTGCTGCCAGCCCCGCGGCCAGGTGCGGAAGCGCAAGGTGAGATGGGCCGAAAGGTCCTCCCCGAGGGCGCCGGTCTCGACCAGCTCCTTCATGCGTACGGCGGCGGGCGCCGTCGCGAAGGGAAAGTTCACGGCCGCCGGCACGCCGGCGCGCTCCACCGCCGCGAGACAGCGACGCGCGCTCCCGGGATCGGCCGTCAGGGGCTTTTCACAGAACACCGCCTTGCCGGCTTCGACCACGGCCCGGACGAGCTCCTCGTGGGTCGCCGGCGGGGTCGCGATGTAGATGCAGGCGACCGCCGGGTCGGAGAGAAGCGCCGCGACGCTCTCCACGCGCGGCACGTCGACCGCGGCCGGCGCGGGATCGTAGGCGCCGACAATCGAAAAATCCGGGTTCGCCTTGAGCCCGGTGATGAAGCGCCGGCCCATGACGCCGAGACCGATGATGCCGATACCCACCATGACCGCGTGTTCTCCTGCTGCGATGCATCTGCCTATAGCGCCTGCCCTGACGCTGCGCGAGGGCGCGGAAAGAAATCGGAAACCTGGATTGTGTATCGATGCGTCTCCCGGCCTTGCGGACCACTCGCCGCTTCGCCGATCATGCTTGACCTTACGGAATTTTGCGGCCACGAGGGCTCAACCGCAGCCGAAGCAGGAACCGACATGCGCCTTTCCAGAATTTTTGCCCTCGTGCCGTTCCTCGCCATGGGCGCGTCGCTCGCCCCGGCCCAGGCCGCGGACCTGCTCTTCACCCAGGCGCCCGTCGCTTCCGCGAGCTGGATCGCCACCATTAAGGGCAATCTGAGGGTCGGGCCGTCCTATCCGGGCGCGGACGATTTCAGCGTCGTGGGCTTTCCGTCGGTCAGCTTCCGCCGCTCCGGCACTCCCGAGCGCTTCAGCGCGCCGGACGATGGCCTGAGCTTCTCGCTCCTGGAGGAATCGGCCGTCCGGGTCGGCTTCGTGGGCCGCTTCCAGGGGGGACGCTATTATCAGGACGACCGCCGCCTCTTCGGCCTCTCCAAAGTCGATTGGGCGGTCGAGCCGGGCGTCTTTGTCGAGTACTGGCCGGTGGAGTTCCTGCGCGCCCGCGCCGAGCTGCGCCGCGGCGTCGGCGGCCATGAAGGCTTCGTGGCCGATCTCGGCCTCGACCTCGTCCAGCGCTTCGGGGCCTTCACGGTCTCGGTCGGCCCGCGCCTGGCGCTGGGCGACAGCGAGTTCACCCGGACCTATTTCGGCGTGACGCCGCTCGAGGCGGCGATCAACGGCCAGGTCGTTCCCTATCGTCCGTCCGGCGGCCTCACCTCGGTCGGCCTGACCACCGGCGTGACCTACGAATGGTCGCCGCAATGGTCGACCACCGCCTTCGTGACCTACAAGCGCCTCGTGGGCGATGCCGCCGACAGCCCGATCGTCAAGCGCTTCGGCGACGAGAACCAGTTCGGCCTCGGCCTGACGGTCTCCTACTCGTTCGACACCGGCTTCACCGGATTTTAGGGGCCGGCCCCGGCCCTGCCGGAGCTGAGGAACGATGGTCTCCGAACTCGCCGCGTCGTGCCGGAACTGGTTCAGGAGCCTCAAGCCCTCCGTGTTCCCCTACGGCCGCTTCCTGGCGGCCCTGCTGATCGGCGCCCTCGGCGGCTGGATCTTCCTCCGCTTGAGCCTGCCGCTGCCGTGGATGCTCGGCTCCATGACGGCCTGCACCCTGGCGGCGCTCCTGCGGGCACCCATTAAGGCGCCCGGAACGGTGCGGCCGCCGATGACGATGATCATCGGCGTAATGCTGGGCGCAGGCTTCACGCCCCAGGTCGTCGAGAGCGCCACCCACTGGCTGCCGACGATCCTGGGCCTGATGGCCTTCGTGGCCGTGAGCGGCGCCGCCTGCGTGCTCTATTTCCGCCGGGTGGCGGGCTTCGACATGCCGACCGCCTATTTCTCCGGGATGCCCGGCGGGCTCGTCGAGATGGTGATCGTCGGAGAGGACAAGGGCGGCGATCCCCGCCTGATCGCGCTCGTCCATTCGGCCCGCGTCCTCCTCGTGGTGCTCACTCTGCCGTTCCTGATCTGGCTGACCAGCGGCGTCGTCGTCGGGGCGCGGCCGCAATTCGGCGTGTCGATCACGCAGACGCCCTGGACCGAGGAGGCCTGGCTCCTGGGCACGGCCCTGGTGGGCAGCCTTGCGGGTCATTTTCTCCGCTTGCCCGCGCGTCTTCTGCTCGGGCCGATGCTGGTCAGTGCGGCCGTCCACATCTCGGGCCTGACGCATTTCGTGCCTGCCGTGGAAATCGTCACCGCCGCGCAGCTCGTGCTCGGCACCACCATCGGCTGCCGGTTCGCCGGCATCCTGCCCCGGGAGATCCTGCGCATTCTCGTGCTGTCGCTCGGATCGACGATCCTCCTGCTCACCATCACCTTCGCGTCCGCGGCGGGCGTGAGCCGCCTCTCGTCCTACAGCGAGGTGACCCTGCTGCTCGCCTACTCGCCCGGCGGTCTCGCGGAGATGAGCCTTGTGGCGCTCTCGCTCGGCATCGAGGTCGCCTTCGTGGCGGCCCATCACATCATCCGGGTCTTCCTCGTCATGATCGGGGCGGCGCCGGTCTTCGCCCTGGTGCGGCGCCGGACCTAGGCGCCCCGCGCCCGGAAGCGCCGCCGACGGACCCGTGGCGGCCTCTCCCAAGATCGCCGCTCAGGCGGCCTTCTGCTCGAGCAGGCGGGCGGTCTCTTCCTTGAGCCGCAGAGACCGAGACACTCCTATCCCAGGACTATGTATACATAAGACCCCATATCCGCCTCCATTGCTGCGGCGCAGCAACGATTTTGCGGGCGAGTAGGCTTGCCGCAAGGGAAGGCCTGTATACACTCTGTCCCCAACGGAGGAAACAAACATGGACGCCAAGCCATTTCCCCTGAACGCCTGGTACGCCGCCGCCTGGAGCCACGAGATCAAGCACGAGCTCGCGGCCAAGACCATCTGCGAGCATGACGTCGTGCTCTACCGGCGCACCGACGGCCAAGTCACGGCGCTGGAGGATGCCTGCTGGCACCGCCTGCTCCCGCTCTCCATGGGACACCTCAAGGGCGACGAGGTGGTCTGCGGCTATCACGGCCTCGTCTTCAACGCCGCCGGGCGCTGCACCTACATGCCGGCCCAGAAGACCATCAATCCTTCGGCTTGCGTTCGCGCCTATCCGGTCGTCGAGCGCCATCGTCTCGTCTGGCTCTGGCCGGGCGATCCGGCGCTCGCGGACCCGGCCAAGATCCCTGATTTCCACTGGAACGACGGCACCGATTGGGTCGGGGAGGGCGGCACCTTCTACGATCTCGGCTGCGACTACCGGCTCGTGATCGACAACCTCATGGACCTGACCCACGAGACCTACGTCCATGCGGGCAGCATCGGTGACGAGGCCATCACCAGCGCGCCCTTCGACGTGACCCACACGGAGCGGACCGCCACCGTGACCCGCTGGATGATCGGCATCGAGCCGCCGCCCTTCTGGGCCAAGCAGCTCAACCGCCCGGGCGAGCACGTGGACCGCTGGCAGATCATCTACTTCCAGGCTCCGTCCACCGTGGTGGGCGACGTCGGCGTCGCCGTCACCGGCACGGGCGCGCCGGAAGGCGACCGCTCGCAGGGCGTCAACGGCGCGTTCCTGGCGGCGATCACGCCGGCGACCGAGAAGACCTGCCACTATTTCTGGAACTTCGCGCGCACCTTCCGGACCGACGACGAGCAGCTCTCGCGCGACATCCAGAAGGCGCACGTGAACGAGGGCAAGGGCGTCTACGACCAGGACCACGTAGTGCTCGAGGCGCAGCAGAAGGCCATCGACCGCAATCCGCGCATGCCGTTCTACAACCTCAACATCGATGCCGGCGCCCTGTGGGCCCGCAAGCTCATCGACGCGATGCTGGCCGAGGAGCACCCGAGGCCGCACGTGCCCAGCCAGGCGGCCGAGTAGGTCGCCGGCCATGAGCGAGCCTGTCGAATGGGGCGGTGCGACCCTGAGGAGCGTGCGGGATCTCACGCCCGACATCCGGCTCTTCGAAATCGAGCCGGAGGGCGAGTTCGTGCATCCGACGCCGGGCAGCCACATCAACGTCGCGGTGCTCATCGGCGGCCGGGCGGACGTGCGCTCCTACTCGATCGTCGGCCCCTGCGCGGACGGGTTCTATCGGATCGCCGTAAAGCTGTTGGGGGACACCCGCGGCGGCTCGGCCTACATGTGGAGCCTCGCGCCGGGCGCGAAGCTCACCGTCTCGACGCCGGGCAACCATTTCGAGCTCAGCCGCGGCCGGCCCGAATACCTGCTGCTCGCGGGCGGCATCGGCATCACGCCGATCTACACCATGGCGCTCGCCCTCGCGCAGGCGGACGCCAACGTCCGGCTCCTTTATGCCTGCCGGCGCCGGCAGGACTTCGCGTTTCTCGACGATCTGCAGGATCGCCTCGGCGAGCGCCTTCAGGTCTTCGTCGACGAGGAGGGGCAGCGCGCCGATCTCGACGTGGAGATCGCCCGTCTCGCGCCCGGCGGCGAACTCTATGTCTGCGGCCCCATCGGCATGCTGGAGGCCGCCAAGCGCTCCTGGCATGCGAGCGGCCGTCCGGTCGATCAATTGCGGTTCGAGACCTTCGGCAACAGCGGGCGCTACCCGTCTGAAGCCTTCCGGGTGAAAATCCCGCGGCTGCACATGGAGATCGAGGTTCCGCAGAACAAAACCCTGCTGGATGCGCTGGAGGAAGCAGGCGTCGGCATGATCTCCGACTGCCGGCGCGGCGAATGCGGGCTGTGCGCGCTGCCGATCCTGGAGACGGACGGGACCGTCGATCACCGCGACGTCTTCTTCAGCGACGAGGAAAAGGCCGCGAACGCGAAGCTCTGCACCTGCGTGTCCCGGGTCGCCGGCGGCAGCATCACCATCGACACCGCGGACAGGGCCGCCTAATGTCCCGATCCCGCACCAGCCGCAGCGTTCATCACCGGCGCGCCATCGCACGGCTGGAGCGCATGACGAACGGGGGCTCCCATGGTGGCTGAGAAGGGCGGCGAACGGGCCGTGTCCCAGACCGTGAAGGCGCAGCTCGCCCTGCGCGACCTCATCCTCACGGGATCCTTGAGCCCGGGCGAGCGCGTCTCCGAACTCCAGATGGTGGACAGGCTCGGCGTCTCGCGCACGCCGGTGCGCATGGCGCTGGTGCGGCTGGAGGAGGAGGGGCTGCTCGAAGCCATTCCGTCCGGCGGGTTCGCGGTGCGGGCGTTCTCCGAGCGCGAGGTGTTCGAGGCCATCGAGATCCGCGGCACGCTCGAAGGGCTGGCGGCGCGGTTGGCCGCCGAGCGCGGCGCCAGCCGCACGGATCTCCAGACGGCGTCAGCCTATCTCGACGCCATCGACGAGGTGGTGCGGCGCGAGGCCTTCGACGTGGACGCGATCTCGCGATACGTGGAGCTGAACGCGCAGTTTCACGCCTTCCTGATCGATCTCGCCGGGAGCCAGGCCCTGGCGCGGCAGCTCGAACGGGCGAGCGCGCTGCCCTTCGCGTCGCCCAGCGCCTTCGTTGAGGCGCAGTCGAACGCCCCGGAGGCGCACTACATCCTGACAGTCGCGCAGGACCAGCACCGCTGCGTCCTCAACGCGATCGAGCGGCGGGAGAGCGGGCGCGCGGAGGCGATCATGCGCGAGCATGCGCGGCTCGCCCACCGCAACCTGGAACTCGCTCTGTCCAATCAGCGGATCTTCGATCTCGTGCCGGGCGCCACCCTCATCAGGAGGCGCGTCCGCGCGTAATCGGAACCATGTGCACGAACCCATGAGCAAGCGACCGACCATCATTCTCCTGCCGGGGCTCCTCTGCGACGCCAGCATCTGGGCCGCGCAGGTCGAAGCCCTGAGGCCTCACGCGGACGTGGTCGTGGTGGATTTCTCGCGGCACGATTCCATCGAAGGCATGGCCCGCTCGGCCTTGGGTCTTGCGGACGGTCCCGTCACGGTGATCGGCCATTCCATGGGCGCTCGGGCCGCGATGGAGATGGCCCGTCTCGCGCAAGAGCGCGTCGAGCGCCTCGTCCTGATCGATACCGGCATCCATCCGCGCCGGGAGGGCGAGGAGGCGAACCGGCAGGTGCTCGTCGACCTCGCCTTCGCGCAGGGCATGGGAGCCCTGGCGGAGAAATGGCTGCCGCCCATGGTGCATGAGGATCGCGTCGCCGACCGGGCGCTCATGGAGCCGCTGAAAGCCATGGTCCTGCGCGCCACGCCGGAGCAGCACCAGCGCCAGATCCGGGCGCTCCTCAACAGGCCGGATGCCCGGGCTTATCTCTCCGGCATCGCCTGCCCGACCCTCGTCATGGTCGGCCGCCAGGACCGCTGGAGCCCGCTCGCGCAGCACGAGGAGATCGCCGCCGCTCTGCCGAACGCGGAGCTCGTGGTCATCGAGGACAGCGGACACATGTCGCTCGTGGAGCAGCCCGAGCAGGTCTCGCAGGCGCTGCTGCGCTGGCTGGGGTTCAAGAACGAGAATGCGGGCGCCCCGCGGGCCGCATCGGGGAGGTGACACGCATGGACGACAAAGACGCATCGGACCGCATTCCGGATACGCCGCTCTTCGACCGCAAGCGCTCGCTGGCGGGATACCGCATCAACAAGATGGCCATGGGCTTGAGCAAGCCTGAAAACCGGGAGGCGTTCCGCCAGGACGAGGGCGCCTATCTCGACCGCTTCGGCCTCACGCCCGAGGAGAAGGAGGCGGTGATGTCGCGCAACTGGCGCGAGATGGTGCGGCTCGGCGGAAACCTGTTCTTCATTCTCAAGATCTCCGCCGTCGACCCGGTCCGCATCACCGAGATCGGCGCCCATCAGGCAGGAATGGACCACGCGGACTTCCTGCGCGATCGCTTAGGGAAGAAATAGCCATGGCAAAACTCATCGGAGGTCTGGGGACATCGCACGTTCCCTCGATCACGGCGGCGCTCGACAAGGGCCTGCGCGACACGCCGGACTGGAAGCCCTTCTTCGACGGCTACATCCCCGGTCAGGACTGGGTGAAGGAGCACAGACCCGATGTCGCCGTCGTCATCTTCAACGATCACGGCAACACCTTCTTCCTCGACAAGGTGCCGACCTTCGCGATCGGGTGCGCCGAGGAATACCGCCCTGTCGACGAGGGATGGGGGCCGCGTCCGATTCCGCCGTTCAAGGGCGACGTCGACTTCTCGTGGCACTTCATCGACACGCTGGTGGAGAACCGGTTCGACCCGATGATCTGCCAGGAGATCGAGGTCGATCACGGCCTGCAGGTGCCGATGGAGCTGTTCTGGGGCCGCCCGACGGAATGGCCCGTGAGAGTGGTGCCGATCTTCGTCAACGTGATCCAGTACCCGATTCCGCTTCCGAGCCGCTGCTACGAGATGGGCCGCGTGCTCCGTCGGGCGATCGAGAGCTACGACAGCGACGAGCGCTTCGTGATCCTCGGCACGGGCGGGCTCTCGCACCAGCTCCAGGGCGCACGCGCCGGCTTCGTCAATCCGGAGGCCGACCAGGCGTTCCTGAAGGACATCGCCGACGACCCCGACAAGCTCGCGGCCATGTCGCGCGAGCAATACGTGGAGATGTTCGGCAGCGAGGGCGCCGAGCTGATGATGTGGCTCGTGATGCGCGGCGCCATGGACCGGGACGTGGTGGTGCGGCACAAGCACTATTTCGTGCCGGCCTCCATGACGGGCGCCGGCATGATCGTGATGGAAAACAAGGAAGCGGCCGCTCCGGCCGCGGCGGCGTGATCCCATGTACTGGCTCATGATCTGCCGCCACCGGGCGAACGCCGCCGACCTGCGCGAACGCCACCGGGACGCGCACCGCCAGCACGTGGCCACCGGCGGCGGCGGGCTCGCGAAGGTGCTGATCGGCAGCGCCCTGACCGAGGACGACGGCGAGACGCCGATCGGCAATTTCGGCGTGCTCGAGGCGCCCACCCGCGAGGCCGCCCAGGCCTTTGCCGAGAACGACCCTTACGCGCTCAACGGCCTCGTGGAATCCATCGAGATCACGGCGCTCGCATCCCGCTTCCAGGCGCATCGGATCGACCCGATGACGCGCTAGCTTCGAAAAGAAACGGAAACCGGGCCGCTGGAGAGCCCGAGCCGAGGGAACATCCACAGGAGGAGACGCATGAAACGACGGACGGTTCTGAAGGCGGGCGCAGCCGCGCTTGCGCTTTCGCTCAGCACAGGCTTCGCATGGGCGCAGGAAACGGTGAAGATCGGCCTGATCCTGCCGATGACGGGGCCCTTCGCCTCGACGGGGCGGCAGATCGAGGCGGCCGCGAAGCTGTAC